>JAKAYN010000138.1 GCA_021826785.1 Thermoplasmata archaeon
AATTAAGGTGTCAGATTCTTTAATGGCACCATATTCAATCCTTAGCGTATCATATGAATCAGAATCATTTTACATTGATAATTTAAAGGATCTTGTTATACACATGCTCCATGATTCGTGCAATCTCACGGCAGAGCACCTTGCAAAGTATTTATCATATGTTATAACAAAAAAGCAGGGCTCATGGCATTTAGCATCAGAGATATACATGGATTTTCTTGAAAGGAATTTCCCGGGCAAAAAATTTAACGTTGTTGATGGATCAGGGCTTTCCAGGAAGAATTTTTTATCGACGTATATGCTTTCAAGTTTATCAAATAAGGATATTTCGTTGTTAATGCCGTCCCCCGGGCAGGGCACATTAAAGAACAGGCTTTTGAATCTTAAACATTTAAACATACACGCAAAAACCGGATCTCTTGATGGGGTATCCTCACTCTCAGGTTATATATTCAATCATGATATATCATTTAGCATAATAATAAACAACGCCATTGAAAATGATTTGGATAATATTATAGATGAAACGCTTAATGATATATTAATAAAAATGAATATTATATAATTATTTTCTGATCTTTTTTATAAATCAGTTAAATTTTTAAGCACACTTTCACTCATCTATAATGATAGAAAATTTTCATTATAATGATAATTCACTTTTCCTTGACAGTATAAATCTGAATGATCTTGCAGAGCAGTTTGGAACACCGTTGATAGCAATCTCAGAAAATAGAATAAAAAATAATTATAATAGGATATACAATGCATTTTCAAGGCATTTTAAAAATTTAAGGGTAAATTATGCATTAAAGGCAAATTCAAATCCTGCGGTGATATCAATACTTAGAAAGGCAGGCTGTGGTGCCGACGTTGCAAATCCAAACGAGGCTGAGATAGCAATGTATTCTGGAATATCACCTGAAAATATAATGATGACTGGAAACAATCTATCATTAACAGATTTAAAACGTGCCATAGAAATGAGGGTAAACATAAACCTTGATGATATTAATCAAATGAATCTAATAGAGAATGATCTGCCCGAGCTATTATCATTTAGAATAAATCCGGGTTATGGCAATGGCCAGTTCGATGGGATAAAAACTGCAGGACCAAACTCAAAGTTTGGAATGCCAGTAGATTACGCAATTAAGGCATATAAAAAAGCCATGGAACATGGCGTGAAACGTTTCGGAATACATATGATGGCAGGTTCAAATAACCTCGATCCAGAATATTTTCATAAACTTTCAAAAATATTCTTTAATGATGTAAAAACAATAAATAAAGAAACAGGCATAAACTTTGATTTTATTGATATTGGCGGAGGCTTTGGGGTACCATACAGCAATGAAAATGAATTAAACGTGGAAAAAACCGCTGAATTAATTAATAATTCATTTCATGAAATTATTGGTGATCTAAATCCTGATGCTGAGATTATAATAGAACCCGGCAGATACCTTGTCGCAGATTCAGGAATAGCACTTGCAACAGTTACAGATATAAAAAACTATGGAAGGCTAATTGCCGGCACCGATCTTGGCATGAACATACTTATAAGACCTGCACTTTACGGTGCTGTCCATCAAATCGTCTGTGTAAATAAACACGGCGATCCGGAATATAAATATGATATAACGGGTCAAATCTGTGAAAACACTGATTTTATTGGAAAAAATATTGATCTTCCTGAGATAAGCATAGGCGATATTCTTGGCATAATGAATGCCGGGGCATACGTATCATCAATGAGCAGCAATTATAACAGCCTTTCAAGGGCTGCCGAGGTTTTAATCTCAGATGACGGTTTTCATATGATTCGAAGGCGTGAAACAATTCATGATATGATAAATAATACCATTATACCTGGCCATCTGCTTTAATTCTGCCTATTTTTAGCATTATTGACATTAAATATTTTGAATATTCATCATTGTTCGATAGATCTGTTACCGTCACACAGCCATAATGGCCATTTGCATGGACCATTAACATGTCTCCAAGATATATACCAACATGGCCCTTAAAAAATATAAGGTCATTTGGCCTCGCCTCATCGATGTTATTAATATCGATTGAAAACATCATTTGATCCTTGCTATTCCTTGGTATATCAATATTATTGTATCTAAAGGCCCTCTGGGTTAAACCTGAGCAGTCAAAGCCAAATGACGATGTTCCGCCCCAGAGATAAGGCACGGTTAAAAAATCCATGGCTATTTCATATGGTTCTCTCCTTTTATTTAATGGTTCTATGCAATCTTCAGGTATATCAAATTTTGATATATCATCATCGTCTATATAGGCTGAGAATGGCAATTTAATCTTTTTTAACATTATATGTTTTTTAATCTTGTATTTTTTGATTTTATACTCACCAAGCTGTGTTTTCTTTACAAATCCATGAACGCCGTCGCTGCATATAACCTCTGCGTATTCATTTTGATAACCAATGATTTTAACAACCTCACCAAATATTAACTGAGATTCACGCTCAGATTCAAACCTTGGCTCTGATCTAACATCAACTACAGGGAATATAACCGTTGCATTTTCCATTATAATTTGATAATTAGCATGCTTATTAATTTTATCTTTATTATATAAATTAAGTTTGAAATAATGTTTAAAAATATAATAATATTAAAAATATTATCTATTTAATTATAATATAAAATTTATCAATAAAAATAATAAATATAATATTGATCTTATACAAAAATTTATTAATAAACTTCTGTATGGATAAAAATGGTAGATGCTAGGATTAAAAAGCCCGTTGCCATTCTTGTATTTTTGGTGGTATTTTTTATGGTTTCCACAGCATTTGCGAACATTCAACCGCATGGCATCAATACCGCAAAACCATATGTTTCATCAGTTTCAGTGAACAATGGAACGTATAAGTTTGCAGAGGTTGGCAACGTGCTCGATATAAGTGAGTTCTCAGCGAATACTGTTTGTGATTTCCTGTTTCTTAACAATATTTACAGCACAGGAATACAGATATATCCAAACGGCACCCTTGGCCCATGGCTTTTGACATCATGGTCTGGCGAACCCGTTTCGAATATTACAACATTTAATCCAATAACAGGTGAAAATCAATCAGTACATTATATTTATACGGTCCATATAAGGCCTGGAGTTCAATGGACTGACTGGACGAGCAAAAACAGCAATGATACATATGTTTTCAGCAACAGCACATCTTTTGTTTCAACATCAGGAAAACATTATGATTATACATATAAAAGCTTTTATGATACACAGACTGGAAAAATCGAACCGTGGAAGCCTGTAACAATGAAGACATACTATGTACAGGCCGCCGATTTTATATTATCATGGAAGATATTATCATCATCGTTAACCTTCTCAGGCTCTTTTTGTAATATAGCAAACATTGTTCCTGTTAATAATTTAACTCTCGAATACTATTTGACACAGCCAATATCAACCTTTGTCGAGGTAACACTTGGCACGCCAGTGCTTCCATATCATATATGGATAGACCATGATTATTCATCGAGATCGG
>JAKAYN010000139.1 GCA_021826785.1 Thermoplasmata archaeon
GTGGTATATACACTGGCATAGTCTCAGGTAAAAATGCTGCCATTGCGGCCGGAATCGCACTGGAAAAAGAGGATTTTTCTGATAAATCAATGTCCCTTTATCAGAAACTATGGAAATCAGAGATTGCCCGTGAGCTTTACATTGATTCAAAGATTCAGGATATTTTTTCAAGGCTTTCTGTAAATGATAATGCATTAAATAAATTATATGATATACTTAGCTCTAATTCAATAATAAAACAGATAAACAGACTCGGTGACATAGATTATCCATCAAAAATTGCAGTGTCAATACTTTTAAGAAGGCCGCAGATATTTAAATACATACTTGGATCACTTTAATATACCTTGTTTTCTTTCTTTACAAAATGAACAATTACATAAAGAAAAATAAGGGTCTTTTCTCAATAATATTTTCTGTACTGCTTGGTGCAGCCGTCTTTACGCTTTCTATATACGTTCCATACGCTGTTTATCTTGTTATTTTACTGCCATTGTTTATATTTTTGATAATGCACTTCCTTGGACTTTACAAGCTAAAACAGAGACTAATTGCAGGTGCAATAATAATTATATTAATAACAATGATCTTTGGTGGCATTTACACAAATTACATTTACACACTTGGTGGCACTGAAAAGGCCAATATAAATGGCACTGAGATGGAAACCATAATAGTTCCCTATGCAGGTTACAGTAATATACACAATATTACTGCGTTAACAAGCTACAATGGCTCATTAAACAATTCGTATCTTGAAATAATATCTGAGACATCAAGTTACAAACTTAACATAACATATAATGCAAGCAATGCAATATCAATAAACGGCATGCGTGGCATGTATTACACCGGAAATCTGCCAACAGGTCTTTATTATATCGTTTATAAGGTAAATAAAGATTATTACATAGACAGCGTTGGCCCGGTAAACACCCATGAATCTTCTTTATATACTTATATAACATATGCCATATTAATTAAATACCTTCTTATTGTGATCGTACTGTATTTAATAGGCATGTTTTTTGCAAGCTATATACAGAGATCATATAAAAGAAATGATGTAAATAAAAATGATATAAATAAAGATAAATAACAATATAAAAAATGCAATAGATAAATAGATATATAAAATAACGTTTTTCTATATATGGTATCAAGAAGAATACAATTAACCGGCGGCTCAACATATATAGTCTCGCTGCCATCAAAGTGGATAAAGAAGAATAATATATCAAAGGGTGATGAGGTTTTTATAGATGAGCAGGGAAACAGCATAACAATATACACAAAAACGGCAAAAAAGGACGAAAAGATAAAAAAGCTTATAATAAATGGAATACCAAAGGATGATGAAATACAGAGGTATTTAATATCTGGTTACATAGCAGGCTACGATTCGATGATAATATCAAGCCCATTTTATATAAACGAAAAGGTAAGAAACTCAATAAAAAACTTTGCAAAGCTTGTAATAGGCATAGAGATCTTTGAGGAGGACTCGAACAAAATTGTTTTGCAGAACGTTGTTAAATCAGATTCAATGCCATTAAACAGGGCAATAAAAAGGATGTCGCTTAACGTTGAATCCATGATAGGTGATGTTATAAAGGGCATATCCGAAGATGATGATAGCCTTCTTAATAATGTTATATCAAGGGATGATGAAATAGACAGGTTTCAGTGGTACATATACCGTGAAGCAAGGATTTCAATGGAGGATAACAGCGTATTTTATTTACTATTATCAAGGATCATGGAGAGAATAGCGGATCATGCCGTTAATTTATGCAACATCTGGATAAACAGGAAGAGAAATATAGACATACCAAAGGTAAAGATCATTGAAAACCTTAAAGAGGCATTTACAATATTCCAGAACGCAGTATCGCTCTTCTATTCAAATGACTATAAGCCAATAAATAATATTATATCAAAAAAGCAGGATATATACAATTCAAGAAAGGATTTACTCTTCCTTAGCAGCACGCAGGATATAATGACTGTATCATTATCTGCTGAGGAGATCTCAAGGATAGGCCTTTATGCAACCGATATAGCAGAGCTTGCACTTGATGCAATATTCTCATCAAGGGATGAAATATCAATTTAGAACCTATTTAATGTCTATTATTTTACAGCCATCAATGGTTCCCTGAAATATCTTTGTCGCAAGATGCCTAAAGATTCCAACCTCAACAACGCCGGGTATCATTTTTATTTGCGATTCAAGCTCTGGATCTGTGTAATTAAAAACACAGTCTATAATGTAATTGCCATTATCGCTTATAAACTTTTTATCATCCCTAAATGAGGCCTTGCAGCCAAGCTTCTCTATATTTTCCAGTGTTTTGTCACTCATGAATGGTAAAACCTCGACCGGCAATGGAAACTTATGCAGCCTCTCCGAGTACTTTGAATGGTCAACAAGCACATAGAATTCCCTGCTGTTGTATGCAACAATCTTTTCACGTACAAGGGCGCCGCCACCACCCTTTATTAAATTGCCGTATAAATCGAATTCATCTGCGCCATCAAAGTCTATGTCTATATCCTTTATATTATAATCAACTGGTATGTTAAATGATCTGCATAGTTCCTCACTTTTTTTTGATGTTGGTATTCCGGTAATTTTTAAACCTTTTTTAACAAGCTCTGATAAGCCCTCTATAAAATAGTATGCTGTCGAACCTGTACCTATGCCTATGCGCATATCATTTTTAACGAATTTCAAAGCCTCCATTGCTGCAATCTTTTTCTCGTTTTCAAACATGATTGTTAATGATAATATTAAATAATATTTTTGTGTGTTTTATCTAAATTTATAGCAAGCATCAAAAATGAGAAAACTTTAAATAATCTATATTGCTAACATCTTCAGGAAAAGAAATGAACGAAATAATAAACTCTCTTGAAGAGGAAAAGCCGCCAGGTAGTCCACTTTTATCCAGTATATACCTTAGCGGCATAATTGATAGCAATAGGGTTTTTATTAAATATGAGGGTGCAAATCCAACAGGAACCCAAAAGGACAGAATATCAGAGAACCATGTTAGAAGGGCATTGTCGATGGGCATGAACACAATATCTGTTGCAACCTGCGGCAATTACGGTGCATCCATATCTTATTATGCAAGGAAGTACAACATTAACTCTGTTATTGGCATTCCAGAGTACTATTCAAATGTAAGATCAAATGAAATGATTGCTAACGGTTCAAAGGTTATAAAATATCCGTATAAATACGAGGAGATAGTTGAATTATTCCATGGCATATCAGAAAAAAACAACTGGTATGATGCAAGCCCCGGTTCAAAAAACGATTTTTATGATATAATGGGATATGCAAATATATCAATAGAGATATACAAGCAGCTTGGGCACTCACCTGATTACATAGCAGTGCCTGTTGGCAACGGAACAACCCTTGCAGGCATATACTATGGCTTTAAGGTGCTTTACGATTATGGTTATGCATCGAACATACCGGTATTTATCGCGGCAAGCACATCTGGTGGAAATCCAATAATAGAATCATACA
>JAKAYN010000001.1 GCA_021826785.1 Thermoplasmata archaeon
CTGGTACTTTAAGCCAAATGCTGCCTCTGCAGCCAAGAAGGCATTTATAGTTACTAGGGTTGGTGACGTTCTTTTCATCGTTGGCATAGGTGTTTTGTTTTCAGGTCTGGCAAACCAGGTTTCATCACCACTAAGCATACCTTTTATAATATCTAATCCACATTTTGTTCTTTCTAAAATTGGTGTGTTCAATTTAACACTGGCAACATCTCTTATATTATCCGGTGCAATTGCAAAGTCGGCACAATTTCCGCTTCATGTCTGGTTACCGGATTCAATGGAAGGCCCAACAACGGTATCGGCATTGATACATGCCGCAACAATGGTGGCCGCAGGTATATACCTTGTTGCCAGGTTATTCCCGCTTTTTGACGTTACCTCTGGAACCATGGTGGCTGTTGCCATAATAGGATCATTTACTGCAATATTTGCAGGAATACTTGGCACTGCAATGAATGATATAAAAAGGATACTTGCATATTCAACAATAAGTCAGCTTGCATACATGCTTGCAGCCCTTGGACTGGGCACATTCATAGGTTACACTGCTGTTCCACTTGCCATGTTTCAGCTTGTTGTTCATGGTATATTCAAAGCGTTGCTTTTTATGGCTGCAGCCTCGATAATGATAATGACCCTTGAAAACAGGGATATAAGGTACATGGGCGGCCTATTTAAAAGAATGCCTGTAACTGCAATATTAATGCTTATAGGATCAATAACCTTGGCTGGAATTCCGCCAACTGCAGGTTTCTATTCAAAGGATACAATAGTTTCATTCTCTTACTTGTATTATTTAAAATCAGGTGACATTGTACCATGGCTATTATTATCACTTGGCGAGATCTTTACCGCACTTTATATATTCAGAATGTACTTTAAGGTATTTCTCGGAAAGCCAAGATCGAAGCTTGCCGAGCGTGCAAGGGACCCAAAGATTGTGTATTTAATACCGATAATTGTTCTCGCAATACCTTCATTAATACTTGGAATATTCCAGATTCCATTTTATCATTACATATACAAAAGCGCATATGTTTACACACCGCCATTTGTTATTGAAGCGCTTCCTTTAATATACACGGCCTTAGGAATAGTTATAGCATACTTTGTATCGGTAAACAGAATAAAGATACCTGAAAGAAATGTATTCTCAAGAATTGTAAGAAACAAGTTTTACATAGATAGATTATTTACATATTACATAGCACAGGACGCTTTTGTATCATTTTCACATGGCATATCATACATAAATAAGTATTTTATAATTGATACCGACAAGTCATTTTCAAAATTTATAAATCTTGGCAACTTCTTTAGAAAAATACAGGATGGATTATTAAATTATTACATGGTGTTCATGATCGGTGGCATAGCTGTGGTCTTTTTAATAGTAGAGGTGGTGAGACTTATATGATATCGTTGCTTTTTTTAATCTTTATAACAACCATAATTGCCACGGCGGTAACATACTTCATTAAGAATTATCATAGAACATTTGCAGTAATATCATTTTTCCTTTTGTTTTTGGTATTTTCCGTTTATTCAATAATAACATTTACATCGTATCATTCAGGCATAATCGACGTTTCGCAGTTCCCGCTTGCTGTTAATAGATACATAAACATAGATTTTAGCATAGGCCTAACTGGATTAACGGCATCACTTAGTGCAGTTGCCTATATAATAACAATATTCTCACTTTTAATATCTAATATGAAGGATAGCATATCATCCGGCCTTATAACAACAGCCGGCCTTGGGCTTATAGGCTTATTCATATCAAGAGATTTTCTGTTCTTCTTTATATTCTGGGAGATAACCATACTTGCAGTTTTCTTTATTATATATAGATACGGAAGGCTTCAGAAACGTTCAATTTCAATAAAATTCTTTATATACATGCATGTCGGCTCATTGTTCCTGCTTTTGGGTTTCTTCGCCCTTGCCACATACTATTATATAGATTTTCACGTGATATCATTCTCATTTATACAGCTTTTGAATTACACCTTCTTTTCAACAATACCGGCATTTGGTGCAGGTTTTATAATATTCTCCCTTTTACTGGTGTTTTTAATAAAACTTCCGATATTCCCATTACATGGATGGCTTGCAGACTCATATAATTCAGCACCTTACTCAGGCACGATAATGCTTGCAGGTGGCCTTGGCATGATGGGCGGATACGGGCTTTTTGGAATAATGTATCCTCTTTTAATAAACGTTTTATCACATGATGTTTCATATATATTAATAGGACTTGGAATACTAAGCTTAATATACTTTGCAACAACGTCTGTTTTCCAGGAAAACATGAAGATGATGCTTGCATATCTCAGTGCAGCGGATCTTTCATTTGTTTTAATATCATTTGGTGTTTCAATGATATCGTATGGAAAGGTAACAGTGCTTGCTGCTGCCGGTGGCATGTACCAGATTATTGCGGCATCATTCTTAATAACAATGGCCTTCACCGCCCTTTATATAATACATAAAAAGACAGGCACAGAGATGATATACAAGCTTGGTGGTATAACAAAGAATGCCCCGTTCCTAGCAGGTTTTACACTAATGGCATTTGTTGGCATACTTGGCCTTCCGGGTTTTACACCGTTTATAAGCGAGTTTTCAATAGTTATATCATCATTTCAAAGTATAGGTGCAGTTTCTATAATAATTGTAATAGGACTTATAATAATAGCAGCGTCCTTGATATGGGCTGCCCAGAGATCACTTTTTGGACCTTACAACGAGAACCTTGGTCCGATAAGCGATTTAACAAGACCAGAATTTCTTATATTGCTTGGCCTTTTTGCACTGGCGGTTTTATCCGGTGTTTATCCGGATTTATTCTTTAAAATAATAAGTATTTATGCAGGTGGTGTTATATGAATATGTATGAAATGTTAACAAATTTTGAGATGTCAATATTGATGGGTGATGTTGATCGCAGTTATAAAATATTAAGTAATGCAAAGGAGCATTATTTAAAGCATGGAAAAAACAACAATGCAGAGTTTATAGATAACATCATGAAATTTTTACAGAGCGAGCTAAATGCTCAGGAGCTTGAATCAGAGTTGCTCCAGAAAAAGTACAGAAGATTATTTCTTGACGATGTGAGTGATTACGATGGTTACATAAAGTCCATGGTTTATTACCTTGAATACTCAGTTAGCAGGTACAATATAAGATATCCGTACTTTGATTCAAAGCGTGCAAATGATATTATTTAAATGTTATCACCATTTTTTAATATATTTTTAATAATTTTTTCAAGTTCTTTTTCCTTGGTTTCGGAAAGCGGATAGAATGGCGGTCTTGGATAACCACAACTGTAACCCTTTATAATTCTTACAAGGCTGTAGTTTGCGGAATAAATACCAAATGGTTTGGCTGCATTTATAACTTTATTTATTAAGATCTGGAATTTGAATGCATCGTTTGAATTGATATTTTTATATAGATAATTAATTATATTTGGCATGTAATTGCCTGCGGCAGAAACAGCGCCGTCAACTCCAGCTCTCAGTGCTGCAAATATATGTGTGCTTGGCCCTGCGAGAACGATAAGATCATTATTTATGTTTTTATATTCGAGCATGTGCATTATATCGTTCACTGTATCCTTTATCCCAATTATATTACCACCAAGTTTAATGATCTTTTCAAGCATTTTTGAATCAACATCATGGTTTGTCATTCTTGGATAATTATAAACAATTGTTCTATAATATTTTGATAGATCTAGAAAATACCTTATTATTGAATCGGCATCGAGATCGCTGTAATAGTATGGTGGCACCGATGAAATTGCAAAGTATTCCTTCTTTTTTGCTGCCATGGCAAGCTCTATGCTCTCATCGAGGTTTAAAGAACCAATTTGCATTATTAATTTATCTCCGTCTATATCAAGATCGTTTATAATCTTTAATTTTTCATTAAAATTTAATGATAAACCAAGACCGTTTGTTCCGGCAATAAAAAGCTTATCGATGCCAGACTTCAATAAAGTTTCACAGTGGTTTCTCAAAAGATCAATATCTAAAACATTGTTTATAAATGGAGTTATAACAGGAACAATCTTCAACGGCATAGAAAAATATGATATAATAATATAAAAACTTATATAAATCCAGATTTTTCACCGTATATAGAATCGGATAATTCTCTTTTTATATTCATAAAGCCAAGCGATTTTAATGTTACTGAATCCCTGTAATATTTTTCAATACCAAAATCTGTGAAAAATCCATAGCCACCATGTATATTCACAGCTGCTCTTGTTACATCAATTATTATTGACGATATAAAGTTCTTTGCAAAGTCTATTCTACCATTACCGTAAAGATAGTATTTTATAATATCGAGTTTGCTCATTATATCAGATATTGTGTAGGCAACTGGTCCAAAATCCTTTATCTTTGTATTAAATAATTTTCTAATCTTTGAATATTCGAAGGCCTTTTCCATAGAACCATACATTAAACCAATGGACATTGCACAGAGTTCTGGATCCATATATTTTAGGGCTTTTATAAACGATTCAGAATTTCCAATCTTCTTTTTGGTCTCTACCTTTAAATCACCAAACTTTATGCCTCTAAAGCCTAGCGATTCCCTTACCTCATATGTTCCAGAAACATAGAATAGATCATTGTTAATGACCGCAAGTGCATCATTGCCTTTTATGAAAAAGACATCGTATATTTTATCACCATCGTTCTTATTTGAAAAGCTAACAGCGGCTGTCTTCTTACCGGATGCTATGTCAGCGGATATATCTTCTATCTCAGAGTTTTCTATGGACTTTATGTATATGCCCGATATATAAGCATAAAGAGCCACAGATGGAGAGTATTTTGAAACCTCCTCTATTATGGCCATGCTTGCTTTTTTATCAAGTTCTAAACCGCCATACTTTGAGCTTACATTACTGTTTATTATGCCCTGTGATGATAGCTTTTCTATTAAATCGTTATCAATGCCCTTTGATTCTATATCCTTTTCATCAAGATTCTTCGATGAAAATTCTTTGATGTTATCACGTATTATATTGATTTCATCCTCCATTTCAATCACCCTTTAAAAGTGTCCTTGCTATTATCAAATTCTCAACGTCTGTTGTACCCTCCCATATCTCCATAATCTTAGCATTTCTAAATACAATGTCAAGGTTATATTTGTATCCTGAAAGGCCTGTTACTTCAAGTGCCTTCTCTGCAGCGTAAACGGCCGTTTCGCCTGCGTATGCCTTTGCGGCGCTTGTATCTTCAGGTTTTGTAACACTGTTAACAAGGTTCATCGTGGCATTGTATGTTAAAAGCTTTGCTGCCTGTATTCTTGTGTAAAGCTTTGCGATTTCAAACATTGTGTTTTCATCCTTTATATTGTTCGATTTAACATATTTCATCATTGCATCAAATGCGCCTTCTGCTATGCCAAGTGCCTGCGCTGCAACATATACTCGGCTTATATCAAAGAAGATCATGATATAGTAAAAGCCCATACCCTCCTCTCCAACAAGCATGGATTCATCAACCTCAAGGTTGTTAAATTTCAATTCTGCGGTATCTGTTGCCCTTACACCAAGCTTGCCGTGAAGCTTACTGGCAGAAAAGCCCTTTGATTTCGTATCGACAAGAAAAACACTTAAACCGAGGTGCCTCTTTGATTCATTAGAGGTCCTTGCAAGTACAAGTATATAATCTGCAATGCTACCATTTGTTATAAAGATCTTGCTCCCATTTATTATATACTTATTTCCTGATTTAACCGCTGTTGTTTTTATTCCGGCAACATCACTGCCACCTGACGGTTCTGTAACCCCAAGGCCAAGTATCTTTTTACCGGACATTACATCGGATAGTATCTTTTTTTGAGCATCGTTTCCGAAGAGATTAATTACCTCATTGCCAAAGTATGGCGTTGTAACGGATATGCCCAGACCTGCATCAACCCTGCACAGCTCCTCTATACCAATAACTATCTTTATCGGATTTGTCATGTCTATTGCTGAATTAATGCCTTTTTTTCTTAGCTCTTCCGGATATATTTCATCTTTATCGTATTTTCGAATGTTATCATCGGTGAAGTTTTCAAGTGCGAATTCCTTAACCTTTTTCCTGAAATCATCATACTCCTCGAACATTTTAAACACGCTCCAGTAACATGGAATATCCCTGACCACCACCAACGCAGAGCGTTGCTATGCCATATCTCTTTCCTTTTTCCATAAGCTGCCTTGCCAGGGTGCCTGCAATCCTGGCACCCGTTGCACCTAATGGATGACCTATGGATATTCCACCACCGTTTATGTTAACCTTTTTTAAATCAAGATTAAAAGCCTTCACAGCGTTTAAAACAACAACGGCGAAAGCCTCATTTATTTCCCAGAGGTCTATATCCTGAGGATCAAGCTTGTTCCTTTCAAGAACCTTTTTCGTTGCCGGTACCGGGCCATCGCCCATTATTGTTGGATCTACGCCGGCGGCTGCAAAATCAACTATCCTTGCAAGTGGTTTTAAGCCATATTCATTCATTGCTTTCTCCGACATGAGCATTACCATTGATGCACCATCATTGAGTGGCGCCGAATTACCTGCCGTTATAAGGCCATCCTCTTTAAATGCAGGCTTTAGCTTCTCCATGCTTTCTAATGATGCATCATCACGTATGCTTAGATCCTTTTCAATTGTTATTTCCTCGACGGTTACAGGCATTATTTCGCCCTTCATAAAGCCGGATTCATATGCTTTTTTTGCCCTTAGATGTGAGTTGTATGAGTATTCGTCCATTTCCTTTCTTGTTATGCCTTTAATATATGCAAGCTTCTCTGCGGTTAAACCCATATTGTATGAAACGTTCATATCATACTTTGAATATTTAGGATTTAACATTAATGACATGTTCGGCTTTATGTATGGATTTGAAATACCCAATGGCACATGTGTCATATGCTCCATGCCACCGGCTATTACTATATCTGATTTCTCAGTCATTATCTCCATTGAGCCTATAGAAACCGCATTCAATGATGATGAGCATGCCCTGTCAAGCGACATTGCAGGTACACTCACAGGTAACTCCGAGAGCAAAACAGGGTGCCTGCCACCGTATGTCCAGTTTTCGCCGGCTTGAAATGCACAGCCGGTTATTACATCTCCAATTTCTTCCGGATTTATAGAGGTATCCTCAATGGATTTCCTTATCAGTCTTGCCAGCAGATCATCCATCCTTAAATCGTTGTAAACATCCCTTTCGGGATCGTTTGGCCTTGCCCTTGAAAATGGTACCCTTTTAAAATAAACCAAATACGCATCATTCATTAGAATCACCTTAACTTATCCCTTAATACTTTTTTATCTATCTTACCAGTGCTGGTTTTTGGCATCTCGTTAACAAAGATGAAATCATCTGGCACCCAGAACTTTGCTATTCTACCCGTATCAACGAACTCTGACATCTTTATTTTTATTTCGTCCAAACTTGCATTTCCATTTATAAAGGCCACAGGCCTTTCTCCCCATTTATCATCGGCCTTTGCAACAACGGCAACCTCGTTTACGCCCTGTATTGTGCTTATTAAATCCTCAAGTATCAATGATGGTATAAACTCGCCGCCAGATTTTATTGCGTCCTTTTCTCTGTCAACGATTTTTATATAGCCATATTCATCTATGACTGCAAGATCGCCAGTATGAAGCCAGCCATCTTTCCAAAGCTCCTCTGATTTTTCTTTATCCTTTATATATCCATTTGTTAACCATGGCGCCCTTACAATGATCTCGCCTATCTCTTTGCCATTGTTTTCAACGTCCTTGTTGTTGTTCACAACCCTGAGACTTACCATTGGTATCGGAATGCCTGTTTTTAACCTGAATTCAAATTTCTCCTCATCGCTTTTGTTTATGACCTTTCTGTTATAAACGGCAAGTGTAAGTATCGGTGCAGTCTCTGACATACCGTAGCCGCTTACAACATCTATGCCGTAGGCCCTTGCACGCTCCGCAAGTCCGCGGCTTAGTGCTGCACCGCCTATTATAACCTTTAGGTTTAAATCCTGCAACAACTGCTTGGCATTTTTATCTGAAATCAGCATGTAAAGTATTGTTGGAACCATGGCAGACATGGAGACTTTCTCTTTGTTCATGGTTTCAAGTATCCTTGGTATATCATATTTTCCTGGAAGTACGTATTTTATACCATTCATAATAGATGTATATGGTATTCCCCATGCATGAACATGGAACATTGGAACAAGCGGCATGACAACATCGTTTATATTATATTTTATTGGCTCATTTGACAGTGCACCTATTGATGCAATTGAGTGAAGTACCAGCTGTCTATGCGTGAATGATACACCCTTTGGAAGCCCTGTTGTTCCTGATGTAAAAAATAATGTTGCTGTATCATTTTCATCAGGTTCCTTGAATTCTAAATCTGAATCCTTTAAAAGGTCATCAAAATAGTATACAGGAATATTTATATCAAAGTGTTTGTGATCCTTTGAGTTTACAATTATACCCTTTATAAAATTCAGATAAGCAGCGTTCTTAACAATTAAATCCATAAAAACCTCATCGATCATTATGTATGAATCATCTGCCCTTTGCATTGTGTAAAATATTATCTCTGGAGGATATCTTATATTAACTGTGTGCATAACAGCGCCTATCATTGGTATTGAATAATATCCATACATGTACATTAATGAATCGTAGTCTATAACGGCAATGACGTCTTTTCTATTTACTCCAATTTTAATCAGATTTTTTGATAAATTCATGGCATTTTTATAGAATTCCTTGTATGTTAAAGATCTGTCCATATATACAATCTTTTGGTCTCCATTGTTCATTACAGCGGTTTCCAGAAGATTGTTTATTGTTAAATCGAAACCATTCATGTATTTACATATAATATTTCTTAATAATGTTTTCGATCATTATAATTTAAAAACTTTTTATTAGTAAACAAAAATAATAATAAATTTTACATAAACCGTTTATTCTGTTAACTTAATAAACATTTAAATAATAAATTCCAATTTAACAGGTATGATAAAAACTGTGACTGTTATTGGTGCAGGCCTTATGGGCCACGGCATAGGTGAGGTTTTTGCCTTGAATGGATACAATGTGCGTTTATATGATTCATTTCCAGAGGCATTAGACAATGCAAAAAAATCTATAGAGAACAGCCTTTTAAAGCTTTTAAATTCCGGAAAGATAAAAAAGGATGATGTTGATTCTATAAAGGCAAGGATAAGATACGACAAAAACCTTGATGATGCATTAAATGGTACAGACTTTGTAATAGAGGCCGTTCCTGAAAGGCTAGATTTAAAAATATCTGTTCTTTCCGATGTTTCCAAAAAAACTGATGCAATTATTGCAACGAATACATCCAGTATAAGAATATCTGAGATAGCAGAGCACATTAATAAACCAGAGAGGTTCCTTGGCATGCACTTCTTTAATCCACCGGTTATACTTAAACTCGTCGAAGTTATAAAAGGAGAAAAAACGGCAGAAAGCGTATTCAATGATGTTTATGATCTTGCCAAATCAATTAAAAAGATACCAATAAAGGTTATGAAGGACACACCCGGATTCGTTGTTAACAGGATCTCAGGCCCTGAAACTTTATTATTCTGCTTTATTTACCAGAATGGCATTGCAAAACCAGAGGAGGTTGATGCATATATAAAGGCACAGGGCATGCCAATGGGACCTTACGAGTTGTTCGACTACGTTGGCCTTGACATAATAAAGGATCTGTTCGATTACTATGGAAAAGAATTATCAAGTGATTACCAGCAGTGCAATGTAATATCTGATCTTGTAAATTCTGGAAAAAAGGGCATGAAAACTGGCTCTGGCTTTTACAAATGGGAGAATGGAAAGGCTTTAATACCAGAGGCAAAGCCCAGCAGCAAGATAAACCTAATGGATATATTTTCACTAGAAATAAATGAGGCTGTAAAGCTTATAGAGGATGGAATTGCAACGCCAGAGGATATAGAAACCGGTGTGAAATACGGGCTTAACAGACCATTTGGCCCTATAAGCGTGGCAGAGGGGCTTTCAAACAAGGAGGTAAAGGATGCGCTTTTAAAACTTTACGATCTAACAAAATTTGAAACTTTTAAGCCTGCAAAGTCCATAGATTCTGGCAATTTAAAGACAATAATACATAAGAAGATAGCTGTTAATGAAATTCATGAAGAGAAAAAATATATTATTGAGGAGCTAAACAACAGGGTTTTAAAATTAACATTGAACAATGGTAAAAACAATCTTATCACAAATGAACTTGTAAATGAACTTGATGAAGAAATAGATAAAATATCAAAAAACAGTGATATTAATACTGTCGTTATAACAGGAAATGATGTATTTTCAGCCGGTGCTGATTTATCACAGTTTTTCAGGAACTCGGCGGATTTTATGAAAAATGCAGAGCACGTTGAAAGGGTATTCGATAAAATAAGAAAGACCGGAAAGATATTTATAGCGGCAATAAAGGGCTATGCCCTTGGCGGGGGTCTTGAGCTTGCACTTGCCTGTGATATAAGGATGTCCACAGAATCTGCAATTATTGGATTTCCTGAGACATCACTTGGTTTAATACCAGGATATGGTGGAAGTCAGCGCCTTTACAAATTAATAGGCATGTCCAGGGCGGTGGCAATGATACTTACTGCGGAGCGCATAACAGGCAAAAAGGCACTTGAATACGGAATAGTCCATAGATTATTTGAAAGTGATGATGAGGTGATGTCATACGCAAAGGATCTTTCAGAAAGAATTGCACCAGTTTCCATTGATCTTGCAAAGAAATTGATATACTCTGAGATGAACTTTGACTCTGGCCTTGACTTTGAGGCTGCAGCGGTTGGAGTTCTTTATTCAACCGATGATCTTAGAGAGGGCATCTCGGCATTTTTGTCAAAGAGAAAGCCAGATTATAAAGGCCATTAAATTAAAAATTATTAATACAATATTTTTATTCTTATTAATGGACGAATACAGTTACGGTATTATTATATATAAAAAGGATGGGGATTTTGAATACCTTGTGCTTTTAAGATCTGAAGGCTGGCTTGACTTTCCAAAGGGGCATATAGAAAAAAATGAGAATGAATTTGATGCCGCAATAAGGGAAACGTTTGAGGAAACGCATATAATGATAAATCGCAATAACATAGAAAAATTCTTTTCATATACAATGGATTACTCATTCAAAAATAATGATGAAATAATTAATAAGCATACAAGGATGTTCCTTGCAGAATACAACGGCGATGATATAGTAATATCCAAGGAGCATGTTTCTTATCAATGGTTAAATTACCATGAACTTCTGAGAAAATTAAAGTACATCAATCAAAAGGATATGATATATTATACAGAGAAATATCTTAAAAGAAGGGATGCCATCAATGAGATAAATATGAAATATAAGGAATTACCATTTAGAATTAAAGACTGGAGGCTTAGCAATAATTTTGTGCCTGGTGAGGGTAATTACAATGCAGAGATATTTTTTATAGGCCAGGCACCTGGAAAAAACGAGGATAAAAACAGAAGGCCATTCATTGGAAGAAGCGGAAAACTTTTAAATTCAATGCTTTCAATGATTAATATTGAGCGTGAGAACGTATACATAACGAGCGTTGTCCAGTTCTATCCTGAAAAGAATCGGGTTCCATCGATTAAAGAGATAGATTTGTGTTTACCATATTTAAAGAGGCAGCTTGAGATAATAAGTCCAAAGATCATTGTTTTACTTGGAAGAGTAGCAGCAAATTCTATTCTTGGCATAGAGGATATAGAAAATAATCATGGAAAAATTGTAAATAACAAATATTTTATTACATACCACCCTGCAGCCGCGCTGAGATCAAAAACTGTACTTGCAAAAATGGAAGAAGACTTTGTAAAATTAAAAAATTATATTAGTAAAATAAAAAATCAATGAATTAATAAATTATTTGTTTCTTTTCCAAATAAGAGATAGATTATTGCCCCAATGAATCCTATTAAATATATGCCAAGCAGGTAATATGAGTATAATCTAATGCTACTATTATAGAGTGTAAATACTGTAAATATATATATTATATAGCCAACGGACCTCACAATGCCAACACCAGTACCCCTGAATGATGTTAAAAAGTTCTCAGGCTCAAGCATGCCGCGTGCCATCCAGCCAAATTCACCTGTTACGCCATTTATAATTAATAGTATTATTAATAAAAGAAGGCTGAAGATAATATCTTTTATAAATATTACAAGAAAAAGCCATGATATAAAAAGACCTGCAAAGCCAATTATTGCAAGGCGTTTCCTCTTTGAACGGCCAAGGATAAATCCTGCTATGATACCAGTTAAAGATTCAGCAAGAACTGAAAAGAATATAATCAAAGAGGAGTACTTTGGAAACTCGTACGGACCTAGAACCAGATCAGAAAACGCAAAACCAACGATGATTGCAATGCCCATAAAGCTCAGAGGTATGTATCTTATTACATTTTTATCAGGTTTTTCTTTGTGATATATCTCCCATTTTATGCTCTCTTTTATTTTTAATCTGGAAAAAAGTGCTATTATAA
Organism: Thermoplasmata archaeon; assembly: GCA_021826785.1. Lineage (GTDB taxonomy): Archaea > Thermoplasmatota > Thermoplasmata > Thermoplasmatales > Thermoplasmataceae > Picrophilus. The sequence continues at coordinate 12,626 of JAKAYN010000001.1, forward strand.
AGCCCACAATCGCAATTATTAATAATGACAGTTTTTCATTGTAAACAGAATAATTGACAAAGATGAAAATTCCTGCCATTACAGTTATGGCTATGTTCGCTGTGTTCGTTGTTTCGGCAATTGCTGTTCCACGATATCTTTTTGGCAGTATTTCAGCTATGTATGCAAGTGAAACTGCTTCATCGCCACCAAGGCCAAATTCTGCCATAAATACACCAGGTATTATTAATAAAAGTGAATATGAAAGCGCTATTATTAAAAGTCCTGCAGCTGTGATGAAAACAGTTAAAAGAAATAATCTTTTTCTGCCAAAGCGATCTGAAAATATTCCAAATAATAGGTTACCAAGGAGAAGGCCTGTAGGCGATGATGCTATTATAAAAACGTCGTAGCCTGCCGGTATAAATGGCCATGTTGTTATCAATGGTGCTATACTAAGTGCAACGCCCCACATAAAAAATGATGAGGCTATTGCTATGATAGACAATGTATCAAAGCTGTTCCATCTTCTATTTTCATAAACATCGAGATTTACATTCAATAATATCCCTCCGCCGGTATTACCCGGATCAGGTTCAAAGGGTCGATCCATTAGGATCCTCTCAGCCTTTTACGGCTCCCCAATCTATATATCTTTAAATATTATATATGAATTTTGTATTTTTTGACATAAAAATAATTTCTTATGATAAAATTAAAGGATCATTAAAATTAATAATTATATTAATGTGTGCATTATTTATCTTACATTTTAGTGAAAAATTTAACAACTAATATGAAAATAAAAATAGTACAAATATTGGTAAATTTGGCCACATATTCAAACTATTATATTTAAGAGTGCGGTAAAAAATTTTAACATATCATTGGTTTTGTTTTCAACGGATTTTATTTGTTTAAGATAATAATACTAATAAATTCTGGTATGCTTAAAATTCTTGGCCCTGGCCCAGTACCTTGCGCCCGTCAAATACTTTAGGTATTACTTTTTTATTATATTATATGAAGCATTTAAATCTGCATGTATAATAATTCCTTTTGCTGTTCTAAATACTCCTCTCTTGATTCTTTTATCTAAATGTACCTATGCTTTTCTATGGTTTCATTGTCAAGGAATAAGCATTTGGATGTATATCTTTCATTATAATTACATTTATTTTGTGTTCCTTTCCATTATAGTATATCCGATTAACTAAAACATTAAATGGCAGTTGTAAAAAATTCTGATTATTCCTTTAGCATTTAATAGATTAAAATATATTATTTCTTTTATATACAGCCTCAACATCATATACTTTGCCTAAAGACATAATTCTTACCTGTATTAGATCTACATTTTCTAACCATGCTCTCACCTCAAAATTAATTATCCTAGGTAATTTTAGTATTCAACATCTATTCTGTTGCTGGTTTGTAAATATAAGCATAAATTCATCATCCTTATATTTAGGTGGTTTTGGAGTTTCTGTGAATAATTCTGGTTTCCTTTTATATAATTTTACCGCCTTAAAGAATGAAACCTATGAATCCTTTACCTTTTTATTGCATGCCGTGCTGTCTTTTTGCATTTATATTACAGCTGAAAGTTTTTAAACGACACTTGATGGTTTCTCAGCCATTAATTGCATTATAAAAATAGCTCAACAAATTTATAGTTTTCCACATATTATTTTGTTAAATATTTTTCAATTCCTGAATAATTCCGGATAAATTACTTTCATGCTATCCATTCTATCCCTAAAACTGTTGAATATTCTGGTAACCATGAATGAGGAGGCTATCATTATTAAACCTGTTATAATTATTATATACGGGAAGAAAATAAATTCGGATAAAATACCAAAAATAACGGCCATTACTGGGGATGAACCACCGGAAAATACCGTTGTTATGGAATTAAATTTTCCTGTTATGCCATTTGGAACGCTGTTTATTATTAATGTTTCAATGTAGACGTTTAAAAAGGCTATTATAATTCCAAGAAATACTGCTAAAACCGAATCAAGTATTGCTATTCTGTTTAATGCAATAAAAATAAATATTATTCCTATACCAAAAACAAGCAATTTAAGCAATTCCGATTTTTCAGTAAATTTTTTCATTGCAATAATACCACCAATAAGCATTCCAAGTGGAAAGCCGGCTATGAATAAAGTATAATATATGGACGTCGCTCTCAATATTATATATATTAAACCTGAAGAAAATACATCAAGTGAAACAAAAAGGCCATTTAAAAGCATGGTAAATAACAGAAATGGAATAATGCTTTTAACAATCTTAAAGGTGTAATTAAAGCCATCACTTATGGCAATATTATTGTATATTTTTGCAGGATGATTTCCCAAAATTATGATAACCGCCACCACTGAAATAATAATAAGGAATAGGTAAAAATAAGATTCTTCTAAAAATATGAAAAAGCCACCTGAAAGTGTTCCTGCAAGTGTGAACAGGCCTGAGGATGTTTGATCAAGTGATTGAGCCTTTGCCATGCTATTTTCTGGAATTATCTCCTTTGTAAGACCCCGAAAATCATCAGATATTACCCACATTAAGAGTGATGAAATGAAATCGACAGAGTATATAAAAAACAATGATTTATTAATTAAAAGTAATGAATAAACCAAAACCATTAAAATATTGATTATTATGAAAATCTTATGCCTGTTGTATTTATCAATTATGTGGCCCTCAGGTAGTGATATTATAATATATCCAAGAAAGGAGAAGGCAGGTATAAGGCTAACAAGAAAAACAGATCTATATTTATCTACTATTTCCCACATGAAATATATATAATATGCTATATTTGAATATCTGGAAATATTTCTTGAAATTAGGTATTTTATGTAATTTTTATAATTAATTTGATAAAAATCATTTTTTAACATATAAATTATCCTTATACGTAAATTTATATCTTATATATAAATTTATATTTATGTACGATAAATTATTAGATGCGTTTAGAAGCGAGATTAAAACTAAAATTATTACACTGCTTATTAAATATCAAAAAATGACTGTAACTCAAATGGCGAGATACATTGATACTACAAGGTCAAATTTATATCAGAACATTTCAGAAATGTTAAGGGGAAATCTGGTTCTACCACCAGAAATTGTTGTAAAAAAAAATTATGTTGAAAAATATTATAGATTAAACACAGAGGTTTTTAATGTATCACAAAAAATTATGGTAGAAGAACTTTTAAAGCTAAAAAACAGTGAGATTAAGGATATGCTAAAGTCATTTTTTATGGCCCAAGCCCTTTTATTAAATGTACTTGCAGAGGAGGTAGATTCGTATACCGACGATGATATAACAAATATAAAAAATAATTTTAACATGATATTAACTACGTTTGGTTCTCTTTCAAATAAAAATGCGAAAATCCTGGCAGAAAAAATAACAGAAATGATAGAAGAATTGCCAGATGGAGATGAGCAAAACATATTCCTCTTTCTGATATTTCCATTTGGCAATACAAATCTGGGCAAATACATTTTAAAATGAAATTTTAATTGA
>JAKAYN010000140.1 GCA_021826785.1 Thermoplasmata archaeon
AATGTTACATGTAATTTTATTATTAGATTGTAAATTATAAACAATAACACTGGATTCAAAGATTTTTAAAAATAATAAAACTTATGATAATATTAGAATAAAACATAGAATCATAAAAACTATTGATACAAAAGTATAATAATAAGATTTAAATCTAAATCCATGGAAGATGTATGCTACTTTGCAGGTGGCTGCTTCTGGTGCATGGAGGCGGTTTTCAGCGATATAGATGGTGTTATAGATGTGCAGCCAGGGTATTCAGGCGGCACAACCGTAAATCCAACATATGAGGAGGTATGCAGCCAGAAAACAGGCCACGCAGAAACTGTAAAAATTACATATGATCCAGATAAAATAAGCTTTGACGATCTTCTTGAAATATATTTTTCCGCAATCGATCCAACAACATTAAACAGGCAGGGTGAGGATGTTGGAACAAATTACAGAACGGCAATTTTTTATGTAAATGATGATCAAAAAATGAAGGCTCTTGAATACATAAAATCACTTGAAGATTCCGGCGCTTACAGTAAAATAGTTGTTTCAGTTGAGCCATACAAAAACTTTTATCCGGCTGAGCCTTACCATAAAAACTATTTTAAGAATCACCCTGATCAAGGTTATTGCAGAATAGTTATCAAGCCAAAGGTTGAAAAGGTAAGGCAGAAATTCTTTTATAAGTTAAAAAATTAAAATATATTTATTTATCATTCAACCATTGATATATGGTTTAATATATTAGTCTCTGCGGATTTTATATAAGTTATATTAACGCCGTACCTTAAAAGATAATTATCACTGTAAAATGAAATGTACTTTGGACTGTAAAGATCGCCATTTAGAAAATACGAGCCATTTGGCCCAGATATTAAAAGAACCGTGTTTATATGATGTGGTGAAACAGAGTAAGCACTGCTTTCAAAGAAGCTTCCTGAAATCCAGTCCACAGTTGTGTACCTTTTTATTATTTTATAATCAGAGTATGGCAGCCTTGCCTTTAATTCAGAAAGGCCATATGAAACAAGATTTCCATTTATTGTTTTATTACATGAATTTCCGGTTAGTGTTTCATTGTATAGATAAATAAATGTTGCATTTATAATCTTTGATGAATAACCTTTAAAGATTAGGCCTGGCGTGTTTGGATAAACATCATTTGGATCTGAATGCGATTCATAATATGATACATTACCGTATTTTGAAAGGGCAAAGTATAATGGCCATGATAATGATGCACCTATTGGGCATCCAAACCAGCTTACAAGTATAACATCGATCGTTTTACTTTTTTTGCTAACCTTAAAAAATGTATTTTTAGGCTCCTCAAGTGGCTGTATTGCAAATGTCGCTATTATAATTATAGCAATTAAAATGGAAATAACTATTATAATTATATTTCCATACTTTTTATTACTCATTAATAACACCTTTAGGTATTATATTTTTTAATTATTAAGCTTATTTCATTTAAATAAAAATATATTTAAAAATTTTATCATTTCATATATAAAAGAATGTATCATAATTTGAGATGTCATCTGGCTTTATTACTAGCAAATCCCCCTTTTTAAATGCTATCACCGTCTTTCCATTGTTAAGCATTTGCAAACAAAAATCCCTGTAAGACATATTTTTTTCGGCATCGTTTATTCTTTCTTCATGCATTATCTCTGAAATTTTACTAAAAAGCTTTGTTATGCCTGGATTTATTATTGATGATGCAATGAGATCTGCTGTAACGTCTCCATGCACTATTGATTCATCTATAAATGGACTGGCATGCTCCCTGCTGTCCGGATTTAAAAGCTCTGCTATTATATGCACATTATTATTTAACTTCCTTATAACCATCGCGGACAATATTGTCTCTGCATCTATTGCCATTGAATCCCTGTCATCATTTTTTGAAAATATTATAACAGTTAAGGCCTTTTTTATTCCTGCCTTTACTAGATCCTTTTCCTTGATGGCCATACCCTTTACATAAGTGTATTCTTTTGTATCAGGCTCGTTTTCTGATAGTATCACAATATCAAAGCCAAAATTATCAATCCTTTTTAAAATCTTCTTTGTTTCATTATTGAAATTGCATATTATAACATGTTTGTTCTCAATTGCCATAACATCACCAAACCTTGCGGACAATCTTGAATCTATTAATATTGTCGCCAGTGAGGCTGTAACATAGCCTATTGTTCCTATACCGAAAACCATTATAAGCATGCCGTTAACACGGCCGTAAAAACCATAAACTGGAGTATCGCCGTAACCTACGGTTGTTATCGTCTGCATCGTCCACCAGAGACTTGTAAATAAATTATGTATACCACTGGATTTTATTGGATTTTCTATGATATATTCAGATACTGTTGAATAAATAGTAATACCTATTAAAACAATAATTGATTTAAACATGTTTCTTCTTGTTATTTTGCGTATCTTTTTGAATATAAAGAAAAAATTCATTGTATGGTTATAATTATCTTAAATTAAATTTTATCCTATTAAAATATATATTTATATATCATATTATAAAATATGGATGAATCCATTATTAATGATATTAAGAACGCTGCAGGTGACTATAACGTTTTAACCGATATTGAGCACTTAATTATTTACAGAAAGGGAAGCATAGATAGAATGGAAAAATTACCAGCGTGCGTTGTAAAGGTTGTCGATGAAAATGTAATATCAAAAGTGTTAAAAATCGCATCAAAATATCATTTAAATGTAATAGCCCGTGGTGGTGGCTCAAGCCCGACAGGCGCAGTTGTGCCATTGGATGATACAATAATACTTGGCATGAGGCCTTTGAATAAAATAAAGGTTAATGTCAATGACGGCTATGTTGAGGCATATGCAGGTGCAACACTGCAAGAGGTTAACGATGAATGCAGAAAATACGGGTATTTTTTCCCGCCAGATCCATCTAGTGTAAGCACTGCAACCGTTGGCGGTGCAATAAATGAGAATTCTGGTGGAATGCGCTGTGCCAGGTATGGTGTTGTTAAGGACTGGGTATTAAAGATAGACTGTGTGCTTCCAAATGGGGAGGAAATAAGCCTTGGAGAAACTGTTTATAAGAATCGTGGCGGTTTTAACCTTGTGGATTTGGTATGCGGCAGTGAGGGGACATTATGCGTTGTTAAAAAGGCATATTTAAAAATACTCGGTTTGCCTAGGAAAATATACAGAATAGCAGGCTTTTATGATAAACTCAATGATGCTATAGATGCCGTTGCAAGGATAAGAAAATTAAATCCACTAATACTTGAATTCACTGACTATTATGGCATAGCCGCGGCCAATAAGATAAAAAACTTTAATTACCCTGAGGTTAATGGTGGTATGATACTTGTTGATACAGATTTTGGTTATGATAGCTTCCTTGATATAAAGAATATTATTGATGAAAAATCTTCAAAAACAATTGTTGCAGATGATGATCAGTTCAATAAAATATTTGAAATTAGAAGGGTTGCCTTTGCTGCACCAGGATTGCTTTATCCAAGTT
>JAKAYN010000141.1 GCA_021826785.1 Thermoplasmata archaeon
AAGCAAGGAGCTGGGATGAGGTGCCAGATCAGATCAAGCAAACATTCCAGAAACTGGGCATACCTGAGATGGAGCAGAAATACCTGGCAGGATCCGTTGCGCAGTACGACAGCGAGGGTGTGTACAGCAACCTTCGCAAGGAATGGGAGGAAAAGGGTGTTATATTCACGGATCTTGATACGGCGGTACAGAAGTATCCTGATCTTGTTAAAGAATACTACTGCAGGGCGATACCACCTAGCGATAACAAGTTTGCCGCATTGAATGGGGCCGTATGGTCTGGTGGCTCGTTTTTATATGTGCCAAAGGGCGTTAAAATAGACATGCCATTGCAGACGTACTTTAGGTTAAACGGTGAGCAGAGCGGGCAATTCGAGCACACGATAGTAATAGCAGATGAGGGTGCAAAGGTACATTACATAGAAGGCTGCACAGCACCAAAATACGAGACAAATTCGTTGCATACCGCAATAGTTGAAATATATGCACATAAGAATTCAGAGGTTAAATACACCAGTGTTCAGAACTGGTCCGACAGCGTTTATAACCTTCCAGTTAAAAGGGCATGGGTTGAAGAAAATGCAAAGATGGAGTGGATAACAGGCGAGCTCGGCTCTAAGGTTACAATGATCTATCCATCATCATATCTAAGAGGTAAAAATGCATCGACATCGAATCTTCAAATAACGCTTGCAACGCATAATACCGTAAAGGATGCCGGTGGAAAGGCACTGCATCTGGCACCAAATACAACATCAAAGATCGTTTCAAAGTCCATAAGTTTGGATGATGGTTTAACAGTCTATCGTGGCCTTGTTAGAATAAACGACGGTGCAAAGAACTCAAAGAGCTTTGTCCAGTGTGATGCCCTTTTAATAAACGATGAATCAAAGAATTACACATATCCATATGATGAGATATATGATCCAACAGCGGTTTTCAGTCACGAGGCAACAGTTGGCAGAATAGGTACAGACGAGCTTACATACCTAAGATCAAGGGGATTAAGCGAGGATGAGGCATCATCAATGATAGTTCTTGGATTTATGGACGATGTCATGAAGGAGATACCAATGGAATTTGCTGTCGAAATGAACAGGCTTGTAAAGCTCGAAATGTCAAAGATGGGGGCAGTCGGATGATAACAGAATACCTTGAAATATTAAACAGGAAATTCAAGGACTTTGATCCGGAATATCGTAAGCAGGCCTATATATACTATTTAAAAGCACCCAAACCAGAGTACAAGGAAAGCCCAACAAGAAAAACATATGTTGAGATACCGGATGAGGACATAGAAAGGATGGTTTATGGTAACGTAGAAGGATCAAATATAGAATATAATAGCGATGCGGATGTATTCATAAAGGATCTTGAAATCAAAAAATCACCCAATGATGTTCTCGTTACAGATATGAAGGACGCATTAAAGAATCATAATGACATTTACAGCAGATATTTATCTGATAAATACGGAAATGTAAGGCTTGAATATCTGATAAACGCATCATGGCTCAACGGTTACTTTATATATGTGCCGGATAATAAGTCCATATCGTTAAATATCGAATCAATAAACCCATCATCTTCATTTGCATCAAAAAATGTAATAATAGCAGGCAAAAACTCAAATGTTGAAATAACAGATGTATACAGAAGCTACGGACCTGAAAGGGCCATCCATGGCAGGAATATATACATAATAGCCGAGGAAAATTCCTCTGTAAAGTATAATTACATACAGAACGAATCCGAAAACACAAACATAGTATCATTCATTAGGGCATATGAAATGCCATACTCATCGGTTTCCATTTATAATATAAATAATGGCGGTGATAAAATCGTTTACTTTAGCGAACCCGTAATGTACGATAATACATCTTATAATTCATACGGTGTTAACATCTCAAATGGATCATGTGAGCTTGACATCCAGGATAATAGCCTTCAAATTGGTGCAAGCACATCAGCAGATATATACACAAGGGGCGTTATAATAAATAACGGAACCATACTTCATCACGGAAACATAGATATAGAGGAAAAAAGCATTAAATCAACAGGCTTCTACGATTCTTCAATAATACTCATGAGCGAAAATGGCCATGCAAATTCAAAGCCGGCGCTTTTAATCAAAAACAACAACACAAAGTCTAAGCACGGTTCATACATATCAACAGTGGATGAGGAAAAGATAACATATCTAAGATCCAGAGGCATATCATACAGCGATGCGAGAAGGCTATTTATAAGTGGGTTCCTCGGATACATTCAAGACAAGGGCTGCAGCAAAAAGGCGGAAGAGTTGCTTGACGAATTTATAAATGCATTAAGATTTTAATTTTTGTGATAGGTAATTCAAAAGATTATCTTTATTTATCCTTTGCTGTGATCCTGTATCCCTGAACCTGACAGTTACACTGTCATCTTCAATGGTTTCATAGTCTATTGTTATGCAAAATGGCGTTCCTATCTCATCTTGCCTTGAGTATCTTTTTCCTATTGATCCTGTTTCATCGTAGTATACATAAGGATCTTTTGCAAGGATCATATTATATATTTCAAGTGCCTTTTTCACAAGGTTTTCCTTTTTCATCAATGGGAGAACAGCCACGTGGTATGGTGCAATATCAGGCTTAAAGCCCAGAACATTATAACCCTTGTCGTTTTTATAATAGGATTGAACCATAAGGGCAAGTGTTATTCTATCAATTCCATATGATGGTTCTATTACATTCGGTATTATCTCACGGTCATTGATCTTTAATACCATTCTTTCGCTGCTCTTTGAATCGTGGTTTTTAAGATCATAGTCTGTTCTATTTGCTATGCCAACGATTTCCACCCAGTCATCGTCAATCTTTGCCTCTGCATCCCAGCTGTCAGAGGCGTAATGAGCCCTTTCATCGGGCTCATGCTGTCTGAACCTTATATTATCATTTTTAAAGCCAATATCATTTAATATTCTCTGTGTTTTTAGCATGAAATAGGCCATGGCCGCATTATCTATTATTTTTTCCTCAAAGGCCCTTTTTATGCTTGTTTTATATTCATTGCCTGTGTTCGGCTTTATTAATATATCATGATAATTGTAAAGATCCTTCCAGTACTCGTTCTCAGGGTCAAAGAATATTTCTACCTCGCCCTGTGAGAATTCTCTAAGTCTTATAAGGCTTTGCCTAGGCGATATCTCGTTTCTAAAGCCCTTTCCAAGCTGCGCAACAGCCATTGGTAGCTTACCACGGTAATAGTTGTTTAATAACTTAAAATTAACAAAAATTCCCTGTGCTGTTTCAGGCCTTAGATAAAAGTTTGAATTCTCAATTTTAAACATTAGATTAAAATTATATATTTTTTTTATTGTTTTACCGCAAACCGGGCATTTTAAATTATTTTTTTCAGATATCTCTATTGCCTCATCGATATTCTTTGGTATTTCATCTATTTTATTAAAATTAAGAACAGTTTCTATTTTAAATTTTGATTTGCAGGAATCACATTCT
>JAKAYN010000142.1 GCA_021826785.1 Thermoplasmata archaeon
ATATAATATATAAATACTTATTAAATTTTATAAATCAATATATCGAAAAGTTTTCTTATATAATATTTAATATAATTTATTTAAACATCGAATTTAATAGATCCTATTTATATTTAACGGTAAAATTAATATTGTTCGAATACATAACATTAAAATACACAATAAACTGTCATTTTTAAGAAAAAATTTGAGAAAGACTTTTATAAAGTTTGTAATTAGGTCATAATGGCTCAGGAAGCTGATGGTATTGATAATGATTTGCCCGGTCATTTTAGGGCCAATTATATAAAGAGCAAAAAGGGTGCCCCATGGGCTGTTTTAACAGCGCTTGCAATGGGCATGCTTGTGTACGGTGTTGCTGAGAGTTATGGTCCTGTCTCCGTTATAGGTGGAATCCTTCCGGCAAAGTACTTTTTTATTGGCTTGAGCCTTCCATACATAGCTGGCGGTGTTGGTGCACTGTTTTCTGGAACTCTTGCAGATAAAATAGGCAGACGCGGATCATTTATGGTCACATCATTGATGATTATTATTGGTATAGCAATCTTTGCATTTTTATCAAAGTATGTTTTTGCATTAATAATATCATTCATCCTTGTTGGAATGGCGGCAATAGGTCTTGAGACACCAACATTATCAATGATCGTTGAATCTGTACCAGCCAGTGTACGCGGTAAATCACTTGTCATAGTTCAGAATTTTGGTAATATAGGTGTTGCGATTACATTTATTCCTGTGCTTTTACATTTCTCAGGTGCTACAAGCAGGCTTGCAATATCCATGCTTTTCCTGGCACCGTTGATAGCACTGGGCCTTTCCTGGTTCTATGTCAGGGAAAGTGCACCATGGACTGCAGTAAAATCCACAACAGATGTTGAAAATGCATGGCAGGAGCAGGACGGTAACGCAGAACCTGTAAAGCCTGAAACAGGCATTCCAATAAGATTTTTGATACTTATTATAATAGGTATAGCACAGGACGTTGCATTTTTATACTTCTCATATGGTGTCGGTTACAGCTATTTCTCTGCAGGGCTTGCTGATAATATACCAATAATCGGTGGTTTCACAATGACCATTGTTGGCATTATAACAGGCCTGGTTCTTGTTGAAAAATTAAGCAGAAAATCATTTACAATAATGTCATATGGTCTGCTTGTTGTTTTATGGGCTGTTCTATGGATCTTTGAGGCATTAACACACAGCACATACGGTCCAATTCTCACAACTTTAATGGTACTTCTATTCATACCAGGAGAGGTCACATGGGCGGCACGTGGCATGCTGGAACCAGAGTTATTCCCAACATATAAAAGGGGAACATACGTTTCAATTGTCAGATTCACAGTATGGGTTGGTGCCGGTCTTGTCATGATACTTTTAACCTATACGACGCTTCCGTTCATTATACCTGCATCCACGGTAATGTCAATATTTATATTATCACTGTTAATGACAATCCTCTGGCAGAGAAAGGGCTTTGAAACAAAGGCAAGAAGCCTTGCGGGTCTTGATAGAAAAATAACGCACGATTTAAAAAGATAATTTTTTATTATTTTTAAAAAATTATGACAAAGAATAATAATTCGATAATAATAAAGAAGCATGGATAAATACGAAAGATTTCTATGGTTATTATCATTTTTGGTTGTATTGCAAATGCTAACCGGATTCTATTTATCCATGTATAATTCACATTATGTATTGTATTTTCATGCTATAACTGGTGTTTTGATATTTATACTTTCAATTATTTTAATGGCAATTTCAAATTTTAATAATAGATTAAAAAGACTTGCGCTTGTAAACATGTTTTTAATACTTTTTACTGGCATTATTGGCATCGGATTTTTATTAATAAAATTTAATTTTTATTCAATATATGCACCTTACATACATTATCTGCTTGCCATAGGCATATTAAGTAATTACGCAGTCATGCTTGGCATCTTCAGGACCTTAAATTAAGGTAAACATTTTTTATATAATTTAATGGTATGTTAACCCATGCAGGCCTGTTTCTTATTTCGTACAGTAATTCATATAATGCCTTCTGCATTAAAAATATGCACATTACATCATCGTTGAAATCTATTATATCCTTTACATTTTGTTTATAGTAATTAAGAAATTCATCGTTTGATGCTTTTTCTATTGATGTATCGAAATAGCCAGGGAAAGAATTTATTAGGTAGCTAAGTGATCTCATCATGCCGGCAGCGTCTCTTAATGGAATGCTCTTTTTTGATCTTTCTGAAATGTCGCGCATTGGCTCACCCTCAAAATCAATAACGTAGAGCTTATCCGAGATCAAAATCTGGCCTAGGTGATAATCACCGTGTATCCTGAATTTTGGGATATTGATATTACCATTTTTTATTATTGATTCGAATTTATTCTTAAAAAATAATATGATACCGTCATTCAAAACATTCGAATCTTTAAAGTTTTTTAATGTTTCATTTATTATATTATTAATATCATTTAAACTTGACTTTTCAGGTATAAATTCTGGATCATATGATTTATAAAGTGCAATGTGCATTTTTCCTGTGAGTATTCCAAGATCCCTTGACATATTTATAATATAATCTTTTATATCATTGTAATTTCCATTTTTTATCATGGAATTTATTTTATTTAATGAATACGACCACAGATCCGAAGAATTCTCTATATACCTTGTTGCATTCATTATGTAAATAACGTCCTTTGATTCGTATAATGCATATCCAAATGGCTCAGGCACGTTGTAAAAACCATTTTTTATAAGATGGTTTATCATTGTTATATCAGGATTTTGACCATACTGAAGGTATCTGTAGTTTTTTACAATGATATTATTTATAATAAATGAGCTGTTGCTCTGCTCTGATTTTATTAATGAGAATCTGTTTGAATCTATTTTAAAATTCCCGGTTTTAACAAATTTTATAATTCCATTATTGCATTTTATTATGGAATTTTTTTTGAAAAGTTCAATAATTGTATCTGCATAACTTCTGTATTTTACAGCGTCTTTATATTCATTTTCAGCAAAGACCATTGGATAATAGTAAAGATAATTGTTTGATTCCGTTTTTATATTCAATATTAAAAATACAACATCATTGAATTCACCGAAATCGTGTATCTTTATTTCGATTATCTTTTCGTTCTTGTTCTGGAACCATCTGCTTAATCTTACATAATCGATAAAGGCATCGCTTTTTATTGTGTTATTAATCATCTCCAACAAGGTCGTATGAATCATCCCTATCAGGTACTATTAAATTGAACCAGAAGAATGACCTTGGCGTCATTGTTATAAAATATTTATCATTTTTTATTCTTGGAAATGCTGCCTGTGTTATTGCCTCAATTGGCTTAAGGTTTATATACTCGCTTAAATCCAGTTCGACGTATGTTGGATTTCTTGATAGATTAAAAAGGCACAGCATTCTCTGGTTCTCATATTCTCTTATATAAACAAGAAC
>JAKAYN010000143.1 GCA_021826785.1 Thermoplasmata archaeon
GTCATATGGATTTCCATTGATTGGACATGTATCATACCTTAATGGCACCATAGTAAAGAATTACAACGTTTCGCTTGGGCTTTATGCATATTCAATATTGAACAATACATATTATAAGGTGGCAGACCTAACAATGATAAACAATAACGGAACATTAATGGGTTACATCCAGGGCAAATACCCGGACACACCATCATTAATAGTTGGAGATAATGCATTTGCATACACGCCATTCATGAACGGGCCATATTTACAGGATTCAATTATAGTTGGGCCAAATGAGGTTGAGCCCGGTGCCGTTGGTGCAGGCCAGTACATATACATTTTACCGTCTGTGATACCACCATTTAATCAGGAATCATCTAACGCCATTTTATGCTCTAATGTCACATTTGAGTTATACAATCCGGATCATGTCATGGTTAGCAAGGCAGTTACAAAACCATATGAAATATTATATCCTGAATCATTGCCGGAGCTTTACGTTCCAAAGGATGCAAAACCTGGACTTTACACCATATTAATAAATGCCAGCTATAATAGCGCAACCTATGGATACATAAATGGCACATTCTATGGTCAAATATATGTATCAAATTACATAGTTCCAAAGATAAGCATGGTTAACTATACATATGAAGGCCAGAAAGTGAAGGTTTATGCAAATATATCATATCCAAACGGCACTGAGGTTAAATACGGAATGTACTCTGCGACGTTTTATCCAGCAGTGCTTTCCAGCGAATACTATGATTTAACAGAGATCACACAGATAAACATGAATTACAATAAAAGCATTAATATGTGGACTGCAACAATAGAATTACCATCATACTATAATGACGGTTCCTTTGGAAAGAACTATCTTAACATAAATGAGCTTGCAGAGCTGCCTCCAGGGCCTTACTATGTCTTTATAGCCGGTGTCTCGGCAAATGGATATCCAACAACAACTGCACAGAGCTCAGAGCACTTCTTCTACATAGAACCATACCAGTTTGTTGGAAATAAGACGTTAAGTTCACTTCCAGTAAACACGGGTCTTGCCTTAATAAACGATGTTATAAATGTAAATGGTACGATCACAAATTCGGTATTCATGAAAATGAATAGAATAAACAATGCAGTTGTTTCAATAGATGATTCAATGATCAATGGAACATTGTATGTAAATAACTCAACGGTTTATCTTAATAATACACAGGCATACAATATAATAGCAAGCAACAGTGTAATAGTCATGGATTCAAGTCATGTAATAAACTTAAACTTAGAATCATCAATGATAAAAAGCCATGATTCGTCTTATGTTAATATATCACCATCACTGCCAATGATTGATATAACATCGCCTTTATACGATAAAACATACAATGGAAAGATAAACATAGACTTTACAGTATCCGGAAATAACATAGAATACACTGAAATATTTATAAACGGAAAGCTTGTGTACAATACAACTTCCACAGGATCAATATCATATTCATTCAATACCAGGTCATTACCTGATGGGACATACAATGTTACCATAAGAAGTGTACAAAAAGACGGCCTATCATCATCTGCATACACAACAATGAATATAGATAATACTGCAGTTTCACTGAATAGCAAGGCTGTAATGGATTCATACTATGGATACATAGCAATTGCACTGGCAGTAATTGGAATAATAATCGGAATAATTGCATTGGCAATAAAAAGAAAATAAATTTAAATTTTGATTTTAAATAAATTATTATATAATTTATTAATAGCATTTTTATGAATAGGATTATATTCGCATTGGACGTTTATGATCGTGAAGAGGCTTTAAATTTATCAAAGGAGCTTTCTGATAATATATTTGCCATAAAGGTGAACTGGCCGCTGGTAATGACCAATGGCATATCAATTATTAATGAAATATCAAGGTATTCCAAGGTAATATGTGATTTTAAAATAGCAGATATAGATAATACAAACAGGCTCATAACAGAAAAGGCAAAGGAGAATGGTGCCTGGGGTATTATAACACATTCATTCACAGGTAAAAAGAGCCTTAATGCCGTTGTCTCAGCGGCAGGCAACATGAAGGTTTTTTCTGTCGTTGCAATGTCGCAGGAATCCTTTATTGATGAGCATATGGATGAACTTATAAAAATGTCAATAGATGAAAACGTCTATGGCCTTGTTGCGCCTGGTAATAGACCTGAAATTTTAAGGCGTATAAGATCCATGGCAACATCACTTTGCATAATATCTCCTGGAATAGGTGCACAGGGAGGCAACATAATTGATGCCATAACCGCCGGGGCAGATTATGTAATTATTGGAAGATCAATATACGATGACCCCCAGCCAATAAAAAGGCTTAATGAGATAAATAAAATTTTAAGTGATGATTAAATACTTTGTTTGTTATATATATTTATGTACATAGCAACTTTAAATTTCTCAGGTGTAATAAACAATAATTCTATATCAAGGTATTTGCCAATCTTTGACTATATAAAATCAAAGAATAAGATCGCTGGATTAATACTAATTATAAACTCCGGTGGTGGTGATGCCAATGCTACAGAGATACTTTACAATAAGCTTCTTGAGGTATCACAGGAAAAGCCGGTTTATGCATTAATAGAGGGCATCGGAGCATCAGGTGCATACTGGCTTGCATGTGCTTCGCGAAAGATATATGCAATGTCCACATCGATTGTTGGCTCCATAGGTGTTATATCAATATCGCCAGATGTTTCAGATCTGCTTGAAAACATTGGAATAAAAATGAGAATAAACAAGATAGGCAAATATAAGGATATTAACTCACCATACAGGCACATGACCGATGAAGAGAGTAGCATCTTCAAAGAGCTTTTAAACGATGTTTTTATAAAATTTAAGGATGAGGTCAAATCGAGAAGAAACCTAACTGATGATGAAATAAATAGCATTGCTACAGGACTTGTATTTTCAGCCAGGCAGGGTCTTGAAAAAAAATTAATAGATGGCATAGGCACATTTGATACAGTGTTAAATGCAATAAAAAATGATAATAATATAAAAACATCAAAGTTGAAGAATTTAACGCCAAGAAAACCTTTTATACAAAGGGTAACGGGCATGGCTGTGGATGCAATCTTCGATAAAATTTTTAATAATTAGTGTAATAATCTAAAATGGATTTTAAAAATAAAAAATCTATTTACATACTGCTTGCAGGCAGCACGGAGCTATCCACTGTACCGGGTTTATCCGCGGCCGGACCAACACCAGAGGCAACTTTAATGACCCCAGTTCTTGACTCTGAGATAATATATTCTGGAAAATGCCTTTCCATGAATGTCATACCAATGACTGATAATGGAATACCAACGCCGGCAATTATAACAAGGGGGTCGAATCTAGTATCAAATGTAAATGTTCTTATCGTTGATGCTGGTTTTTATAAAAATCCTTTA
>JAKAYN010000144.1 GCA_021826785.1 Thermoplasmata archaeon
TCAAATAGCCTGATATAAAATGATGCATTAGATCATCTCCCATGGCTATTCTAGATACAACGCCCATATCCAAAAGCCGGTCGATAATATTTTGATGCGTCCTTGATAGCCATACGGCATCAGTTCGATTATCTAAGATGCCCCATACCTGGAGTGCGGGCTTTCCATAATGATCTATAAACATAGAATCTTCAATAACCTCATTACTTATGTACTCCCCAATATCATGGAGTTCCTTATTGTATTTATATCCAAGGTACTTTATAATATCCTGTAGTATTATATCATCAGAGAAATAGTTTAAACCCTTGCTAAGGAATATATTTGAAAAATCAAATCGCATATAGATTAGATTGTGTATTTATATATAAATGTTGTATTATGAAGATATATTATCAGATTCAACTTAAAGCTTTTTTATTTTATATAAAAATCATGATTTATTCTTAATTCTATGTTTTAAAATTAAAATATAGATACGTTATCTTGGGAAATTTAATATATAATAGTATTTTTATAGATTATGAATCATACAAAATTGAAGAATAATGGTCTCACACTTGATAAACTTTTTTTGAAAACATTTCATTACAATAATGGATTTCTAATAGATAATGCCAAAAGAATAAGCTATGGTGACTTCTATGATACAATAATAAGCATTGCAGGAAAAATACACAAAGATTTTGGAGAAAACAAAGTTGTATCCGTCATGGACTGGAACTCAATGAACTTTGCCTCACTATTATATGCCATACCAATATCTGGTAATATAATCCATCCAGTTGATGTGAGGCAGCCGGTTGAACAGATAATAACATCAATGAGAGAAGCCGGAACAAGGTATATTATCTATTCCAACGATTTTAAGAATTTAGTATATTCTTTAAAAAATTCTGATCTTATTCCAGAAGAAAATATGAAAAGCATAAATGAAATAATTGATGAACATCATAATATAAAATCAGATATGGAACTACCTAAACTCGATGAAAATAGAATTGCATCTATACTATTCTCCAGCGGTACCACTGGAAAGCCCAAGGGGGTGAAATATAAGCACAGGGATATTATACTAACAATATGGGCGATGGAAACCAATTTATCGGCATTTCCTGGGCCTTCAAGGTTAACCTCTTTAGATACTGTTTTCTCACTCATTCCATTCTTTCACCTTTGGTCGTGGGGCACTTTATACATATCGACACTTATAGGTTCTAACTATGTCATAGGTGGTAGATTTGATCCAACGACTACTTTAGACATGATAAAAAGGAACAATGTTACCTGGATGAGCATGGTTCCAACGATGTTCAATGCTCTGATTTCTTATAATAATAATTCACTTGACAGAATGAAAATACTCATCGGTGGCTCATCAGTACCTTCAGGCATACTCAACTTTGCCACGGCTCATGAAATAGAAATGGCAGGGATCTATGGTTTTACCGATGGGCTGGCGGCTGGAATAGGAACATCTAACATTCCAGGTGATTTGATGAGAAAAAATGCAGATGCTGTGAATGTGATAACTCCTTTAGTATTCACTGATTTCGATATTTACGGAGAAAACAACGAATTAAAATTTAAATCGCCATGGATACCTGACAGTTACTTTAATATAGATTCAGAAAACGCATACAAGGATGGCTGGTTCTATCCAGGCGATGCAGCAGAATTCACAAAGGATGGCAAAATTAAGATAATAGATAGAATAAAAGATTTAATCAAGAGTGGCGGGGAGTTCATTCCAAGTGCACTTCTTGAGTATCATATATCTGAAATCGATAACATTATGGATGTTGCTGTTATAGGCGTTCATGATGATAAATGGGGTGAGAGGCCAATAGCCATATACAGAACAAGGGATAATATAAAGTTATCAAATGAAATCATGGTATCGCATCTAAAGAATCTTGTTAAAAAAGGAATAATAAAGGAATGGTGGATTCCGGACAGTTTCATTTATATGGACAAAATTCCCATCACTGGCACGGGAAAGATAGATAAAAAGTCACTAAGAGCAATGTTTGAAGAAAATATTAAGAAAAGTTAGAAATAATAAAAACAATTTTTGTCAATTATATTATAAAAATAAATGTCTAATAAATAAAAATAATAATCATCTACATATAATTAACTCAATTCTTTAATCAATTTGAAGCTTTAATTCATTTATATAAAATCATGTTTAATAATCAAAACATACATAGCTTACTTTATTTGATTGAAAATCCATTATTATCCTTTTTACATGCAAAAATTTGATGAGAAACATCCTTGAGAATATCACATCATTTCCATTGTACACAAACATGCATAATCCGTCGATTTTTACAGGCTTATAATGATTTCTAATAATTATTGTTGGTTTTACAATAGACCGTTTTTCAATGATTCCATGCCTGTCAAAGTTTTCAAAGCCAATGGTTTTAAGCTCAAGCTCCTTTTTTAAATTTAACGGAAGCACACCGTATATTTTATTCCCGAAATAATCAGTTCCAAGAGATATCTCAACGTCAAGGTCTCGGCTCTTTTTCTGGCCTATTATAACCGCGGGTACCTTTGGAATATTGTAATTATATGTTATTATCTTCATTCATGTTTATGATTAATATGGTTATTATTAACTTTTTTATAAAATCAAAAAATTTCTTAATTTTTGAACAAAAATAATATGCATTTATTAAAAAAGTTCTTTGTATTCAGGATTTGATATATTTCCTGATAGCCTTGCCATTGGTACCTCAGGATCATGATCAAATATTGCAATCATTTTCTTGTCTATTGCAAGCTCTATGAACCTTTTCTTCATTTTTAATGTGTCAAGCGGGTAACAGTCCACGCCAGGTATATATGCAGGCTTTAAATGAAAAGGCGTCGGCACCAGATCTCCAAAGTATATGTATTTATCATTGTTTAGTGAAAACCAGACTATTCTATGTCCGGCCGTGTGACCGCCTGTTTTTATTATATGTATGTTTTCTAACCTTTTGCTGTTTATTATCTCCTTTTTTATCTTATTTTTTATGTAGCTACCTTTTGTAAATTCATTTACATGCCTGTATGCGTTTATTTCATCCCTGCTCACTATGACCTTTGATTTTTTAAACGGTTTATCATTATTAAAAACATGGCCTGCGTGATCAAAGTGCATGTGTGATAATATTATATAATCAATATTATCAACGCCAAGATCAATCAATGATGATTCCAGATCATAGTTTTTTACAGGCTCAAATATCCTTTTAAATTTATCATCAAAGTTTTTCCCTATGCCTGCATCGATCATTATTGATATGTCATCACCTATTAAAACAGGTACATTCAGTGATATCCTTATTCTATTGTTATCATCATTAAAATACCTGGACCATAGCTTTTTCGGCGTTATTCCAAGGAATGCGCCGGCATCTATTGTGTA
>JAKAYN010000145.1 GCA_021826785.1 Thermoplasmata archaeon
TGGATTTGATTACAAATGGAACCTCGGCTGGATGCACGATACATTGGATTTTTTCCATGAGGATCCATTGTTTAGAAAATATAAAATTGAAAGGCTTACATTCAGTGTTATGTATATGTACAGTGAGAATTTCATACTTCCAATATCGCATGATGAGGTTGTTTACGGCAAGGGTTCTTTATATCAAAAGATGCCGGGAGATCACAGTGATAAGATAGCCAATATAAAACTTTTCTTCGCCTATATGTTCTCATATCCAGGAAAAAAGTTGCTTTTCATGGGCAGTGAATTTGCACAAAGGGATGAATGGAACGCTCTATCAGAATTATCATGGAATGATATGAATAATAATATAAATCTGATAAATCTGATACATGATTTAAATTACGTTTATAAAAACAATGAAAATTTTTACAATGATGGAAACTTCTCATGGATTGATTTTAGCGATAAAAATAATACCGTTATTAGCTTTAACCGTGGCAGTGCGGTTTGTGTTTTTAATTTTACACCGGTGGAACGTGAGAACTATGCCATTGGAGTTGATTACCTTTCAGATTACAAAGAAATTATAAATACTGATTCATATAAATATAATGGAAGCAACATATTGAATAAAAATATAAGGTCGTGTAAATACCCAATGCATGGTAAAAGGTATTCAATAGAGCTAGATCTGCCACCACTGGCGGCGGTTATTATAGAACCGGAGGATTTAAATGGATCCAATAGCAATTGAGAACGTAAAGCCAGAGATAGACTGTGGCAGGTTTCCTGCCAAGACTATTAATAATACCGAATTTAAGGTTTCAGCCGAAATCTTTAGAAGCGGTCACGATTTAATATACCCTGTTTTAATGTACAGAAAATATAAGGGCAAATGGAAATCAATAGCAATGAAAAAAATAATGAATGATTTCTACGAGGCAACATTTATACCAAGGGATGTTGGAATCTATGAATACACAATATCTGCATGGAAGGATATGTATGGCACATTAATAAAAAATATAAAAGCATGGTTAAGCGCAAATGAGGATGTAACCGCAGATATAAATGATGCAATAAATGTAATTGAGGACGCATATAAAAAATCTAAAGGCAAGGATAAAAAAATCCTAAAAAACGCCCTTGAGGAAGTCTACATATCAGATTTAAATAAAAAAATAGATATATTAAATGATGATGATCTTGCAATAACAGTAAAAAAATATCAGGAAAAAATAGATAAAACCGATTATAAAAAATTGAAATTAATAGTCGACCCAGATTACGGTGCATACGGTTCATGGTATGAATTATTCCCAAGGTCAATAGGAAAAATAGATGATTTGATAAGGCATTTGGATTATGTAAAATCAATGAACTTCAATGTTTTATATTTAACCCCAATTCATCCAATTGGCTTAAAAAACAGGCGTGGGAAAAATGGATCGAGATATGCCAATGAAAATGACCCTGGAAGTCCATGGGCAATAGGGAATTCCCTTGGTGGACATTACTCAATTAATCCTGATCTTGGGGGCATGGACGATTTTAAAAGGCTTTTAAAAGAGGCATACAATAAAAATATTATGATAGCAATGGACATTGCACTGCAGTGCTCACCAGATCATCCATACGTTAAGGAGCATCCTGAATGGTTCTATCACAGGCCTGATGGCTCAATAAGGTATGCGGAGAATCCACCAAAAAAGTACTATGATATATATCCATTGAACTTTGAGATAAAAAACAAAAAGCCATTATGGAATGAAATGAAGAGAATATTCATGTACTGGATATCTCTTGGCGTAAGAATATTTAGGGTTGATAACCCACACACAAAACCATTTGATTTCTGGGAATGGCTTATAACTGAGATAAAAAAGGATCATCCTGATGTGGTTTTTTTAGCTGAGGCATTTACAAGGGAGAATGTCATGTTCGAATTATCAAAGCGTGGCTTTACAATGTCTTATACGTATTTTACATGGAAGATAACAAAGAATGAGATAACACAATACTTTAATATGCTTTACTCAGAGCCTTATAAATTCTTTTTCAGGCCAATGCTGTTTACAAATACACCGGATATACTTGGCATGGACCTATCAAAGGGAAGGAATGAATTCATAATAAGGGCAGTTCTTGCAGCAACGTTATCATCATTGTGGGGCATATACTCAGGCTTTGAACTCTGTGAGAATGAAAGGCTTGATGGCACCGAGGAATATCTAAACTCGGAAAAGTACGAGATAAAAAGGAGGAATTTTAATAGCGATAATAATATAAGAGATACAATAAAAAGATTAAATTTAATAAGGGAAAACATGTCTGCCTTAAAATCTGGGAAAATAAAGTTCTGCAACACAGATAATGATAAGATAATTGCATATGCAAGGTATAATGATGAAAATAAGATCATTGTAATATTAAATCCTGATACTGAAAATGTGCAATCAGGATTTGTTGATGTTCCATTAAATGAGTTTTCAATGGATTCAAATGCGATATATGATGTTTATGATGAGCTAAACATGAACAATTATAAATGGAGTGGAAACTACAACTATGTTCGATTAATACCTGGTAAGCGCCAGGCGCATATAATGGTGATTAAAAATGCTTGATAACAACAAATTATGGTACCGTGATGCAGTATTTTATGAGGTTTCTGTAAAATCATTCTATGATTCTAATAGCGATGGCATCGGCGATTTTAATGGATTAACAATGAAGCTTGATTACCTAAAAAAACTCGGTGTTGATGCATTATGGCTGCTTCCATTCTATAAATCGCCGTTAAAAGACGATGGCTATGATATATCAGATTATTATTCGATACTGCCTGAATATGGTACAATAGATGATTTTAAAAATTTTATAGAAACCGCACATTCAATGAATATAAGGGTAATAGCCGACCTCGTTTTAAACCACGTGTCAGATCAGCATCCATGGTTTATTGAATCAAGAAGCAGCAGAAATAACCCAAAGAGGGACTGGTTTATCTGGAGCGACACCCCTGACAAATTCAGGGAGGCAAGAATAATCTTTATAGATACAGAAAAATCAAACTGGACATACGATCAGGTAACAAATCAATACTATTTTCACAGATTTTATTCATCGCAGCCGGATCTTAATTATGATAATCCACAGGTTAGATCAGAGGTTAAAAACGTTATAAGGTACTGGCTAAACCTTGGGCTTGATGGCTTCAGGGCTGATGCCGTTCCATATCTATTCAAGCGTGAGGGTACAAACTGTGAAAACCTGCCTGAAACGCATAATTTTTTTAAGGAAATAAGAAAGATGATGGATGAGGAATACCCAGGAACCATACTCTTGGCAGAGGCAAACCAGTGGCCAACAGATGCAAAGGCATACTTTGGCAATGGTGATGAGTTTCACATGGCATTTAACTAGATCGGAA
>JAKAYN010000146.1 GCA_021826785.1 Thermoplasmata archaeon
TTAGGTATGTATATTATTGTTTTTGGCATTGCAAACCATGGGCTGAGCAATTTATATGCATATGTAATTAATACATTTAACGGATTTCCTCAAATAATAAATTATCTCTTCTCCGGGTTTTTCTTTGCATTCAATGCTACAATAATGAACAATTTACCGTCTGTAATGCTTGGGAATCTTGCAATATCGAATCTTAGAAATCCCGGACTGATAATGTACACAAATGTAATAGGCAATGATATAGGTCCAAAGTTTACACCAATAGGTTCATTAGCAACACTTTTATGGATATACACCCTTCAAAGAAAGAATGCAGTAAAAATATCATATAAATATTATATGAAGGTCGGTCTTATAACTGCACTGCCGGTACTTTCCGTAACACTTGCTTCACTCTATATTTCACTGATATTATAAATGCAAAATGATCTAAGATTCTAATTCGTGTGGAAAATGCAATAGCAAAAAAAGACAGGTATTATTTCTGAAGGCCTATATTTAGACAAAATAAAGGAATTAAAAAACTGCAGCTATTTTTAGAATAATAACTTCTATAATAGATGTGTAAATATTTTATTTAAAATTAATATCTTTTTTATCATAAAACTTAATTAATTCACCATTTAATTATAAATATTTAATATTGAAGCAGGATTTTTGGCAAATGAAATATATAAATTTTCGAGTTCCATGAAAATCTTTATCTAATGATATATAATTAAAGTGAAATGAGATTTTATGATACGCTTTCAGGTTCAATTATCGAGTTCAGGCCAATGCATAAAAATAGAATAAACATTTTTGTCTGCGGCCCAACAGTCTATGATGATTTTCATATTGGCCATGCAAGGACTTATATATTTTTTGATACAATTGTAAAATTCATGCGTAGTATTGGATATTCTGTATTTTACCTGCAGAATATAACAGACATAGACGATAAGATAATAAAAAGGGCCAGTGAGGAAAATACAACGCCCGAATATATAGCGGATAAATATTTTAAGGAATACCTAAGAATCATGTCAGAGCTTGGCGTGGACAGTGTTAATTATTATGCAAAAGCAACATTATACATAGACGAAATAATATCACAGATAAAGAGAATGATTGACAAGGGCTACGCATACGAGACATCAGACGGTGTTTACTTTGAGGTTAAAAAATTTAAGGATTACGGTCAGCTCTCAAAGCAGAATCTTGATAATATTATAGAAAATGCCAGGGGTATTCTAAACGAGGATAAAAAGAACCCAGAGGATTTTGTTTTATGGAAGAAGATGAAACCTGGTGAACCATACTGGGAATCACCGTGGGGTAAAGGCAGGCCAGGCTGGCATATTGAGGATACAGCAATAACAGAAACCTATTTTGGTGATGAGTACGATATACATGGCGGCGGGTCCGATCTAATATTCCCGCACCATGAGGCGGAGATAGCACAGATGCGCTCAATAAGCAATAAAAAGTACCTTGCACATTACTGGATACATACCGGAATGATAAATATAAACAGTGAAAAAATGTCAAAATCATTAAAAAATTACATAACAATAAAAGATGTGTTAAAGGATTACACTCCAAACGAGCTAAGATTCGCTGTCTTAAATGCAAATTTCAATAAATCAATAGAGTTCTCAAGAGATTCATTAAATGAGGCCAGGGAAGCCTTATCAAGAATAATAAATACATACAGAAAACTTGAGAATATTGAACTTGAAAATGGAGATTATAAAATTGATTATAATTATATAATTAAAAAATACATCGATATAATGTCAGATAATTTTGATACAAGATCGTTGATAAAGGAGATTATGGGTCTTGTTGCTGAAATAAATAAGAACATTGATAATATAGATAAAAAAACGGCATTAAATATATTAAAAATCTTTGATTACATAAATTCATTTATGAACATAATACCAAGGAAAAGATCCATAGATGCAAGCACAATAAATGCCATTTTAAATATAAGGTCAATGTTAAGATCAGAAAAGAGATATGATCTCTCTGATTATATAAGAAAGGAATTAGAAGCATCAGGTTTGCATATAGAGGATAAAAATAACGAAACACAGTGGTGGATTGAATAACAAAGTAAAAATATCTATTTTTTGATATGTTTTTATGTACATACCATCTTATAAGGAAGAGCCATTCGAATGGTATAAATCAATGCGTGAGAGGCGCATTGTAAGGGATGGAAACACGGTGCATCTTTTTAAATACAATGACATTGTAAGCGTTCTTTCAAATTATAACGTGTTCTCATCTCAGTTCAGGGATCTTCTCGGCGATAGCATTAAAAGTGAGCTTGATAACAGGGCAGCACCAAGCATATTAATATTGGATCCACCTAGACATACCGAGCTAAGAAGCCTTGTCAGCTCGGCATTTACACCAAAAAAGATTGAATCTTATTCAAATTACATAAGGGAGCTTGCTTCTAAAATGATTGAAAATGCATTATCAAAGCGCAGATTTGATGTGGTTTCAGAGATATCATACCCATTACCGGTTACGGTTATATCAAACATGCTTGGTGTCCCTGAAAGTGATCTAAAAAAATTTAAAATGTGGTCAGATGCACTTGCAACATCTCTTGGCCGTGGGCCTGATATAAAAACACAAAGTGAAATGTCACAATACTTTTTAAAAATGATAGATAGAAATTCAAATCGTGATGATTTAATATCAAGGCTGTCTAGGGTATCGATAGAAAATAAAATGTTAACAGACCAGGAGATAACGGGTTTTTCAATACTATTACTGGTTGCGGGCAATGAAACAACGACGAATTTAATAACAAATGTAATAATAACATTGTCAGAGCATCCAGATATATATGAAATGCTTGTAAATGATAATAAAATAGCCGGTGATATTGTTGAGGAAACGCTTAGGTTTAGATCACCAGTCCAGTCCACAAGAAGGTATGCAAAGTCAGATATAAAGATGAACAATTTCGATATATACAAAAATGACTTTGTTTTTCTTTACCTTGGATCAGCAAACCGTGATGAGGAAATCTTTAAAAATCCTGATGTTTTTGATCCATTCCGTGAAAATAAGAGGCATCTGGCCTTTGGAAACGGAATCCATTTCTGCCTTGGGGCTCCACTGGCCAGGCTGGAGGCAAGAATAGTACTCGAGGAATTCTCCAAAAGAATAAAATCGTTTACCGTTGAAAGGCCGCTTCCTGATGATAGAATAGACAGCGATATCATGTACGGTTATAGAAAGGCAATAGTAAACATCAAAAAAATTAACGAATGAATTATAAAAAAATTTTTAAATAGATTTTTATAATAATTAATGTGAATGAAGATTCAATACTAAAAAAGCTGGATGCAGTGCCAATAAAAAGATACCATTATTTTATAACGGCAT
>JAKAYN010000147.1 GCA_021826785.1 Thermoplasmata archaeon
TCTCATTCATTGAAAAGGCCATACCGGCAGATGCCAAGCTATATCCAAGAGTGCCAATAATCATGCCATTCCTGTTTCCAATGATGTTTACATACCTGCCAAAGAGCAGGCCACCGAAAAATCTGCCTATAAGACCAATCGAAAACAAAAGCGACACACCGAAAATGCCAATGTGAAAAAATCTTTCTATTTCAGTATAAACATAAGTTATTATTATAAGATCATATATGTTTCCCGCCCATGCAAACGTTGATGCAAATGTTGCATGAAGATAATCTTTCATGATTCGAAATTACACTATCAATAATAAACATTACAGGGTAAAAATTGATAAAATGCTAATATTATATATAATTAATAATAATATACTAATAGATTATATTTTTGAAGATATTTTCATAGAGGTTGCTTATTATCGATCTTATTGAGTTTTCATTTGGTATTGTTATCACCGGAAGACCGTTGCTCTCAAGGAAACCTGCGAAGGTTACCATTAAAGGTGAATTCAGTATAACTACATAGATAAACGATGATTCCAGCATGCATGTTATCTGCCTCATTGCGTTATCATGAGATTTTATTGACAGTATATTTTTAAATGACTTCTTATCGTTGTTCTCGGCTTCTACAATTATTTCCATATCATCAAATTTTGACGCTTCAAGAACCTTCGTTGAGCCTGTGTACTCATAGACTTTTATTGTGTCGCCAAGGTTTTTTATTAAATAATATGCATTATAATTATCAATGTATTCATTAAAATTTGATTCTTTCGAAGATATAAAGCATATGCGCTTTTCCATTCCTATATTTTTCATGTAATTAAAATCTGTATTTATCATATTCACTGTCCACCTCCGACTCATCCTTTATTGCCCTTTCAAGGTTCTTTAAGCTCCCCTTCTTTGAATTTATCATCTTTAACAATGTGCCATCGGTTATTGCACTCTCTATTACCTCGTTAATTGCAGATTCTATGCTTGTAAAGTACCCCTTATCAACGGCCATTTTAAAAAAGTTCTCAAAACGCTTTGCAACATGAATTGCATCATCATCATTTACTAGGAATATTCTCTGTGAGTTTATAAAATTCAAGGCACTGTGCCTTAAAAATTCTGATCTGCTACCATACTGCGGATTTCTTTCCAAAAAATCATCTATTTCATTTAATTCTTCTTCTGAAATCCTTAAAGTTATTTTAGTTGTTTTTTCCACCATTATTAATATAAGATATTGATAATATATAAACATTTCTTTTTTGTCATGACATTTTTATATCGTATGTACATTTTTATTGAGAATAATAATAAAAATTTTATTTATAGAATATTGAAAAAACTGGTTTTTTAAAAACTTAGATTTACCAAATTTATAGATGTATGTACATATGTACGTTTTTAAAAGACATAAATATTAAAAAAATCTTAATATTCTAATTTAAAATATAGCCCTATGGAATTCGATTATAATAAATTACTTGAAAAGGCATCCGGTGTTTTGTCAACAAAGACCAAAAATGAGAGTAGGCTTAAGATACCTGAACCTGATGTAATATACGAGGGCAAGGCAACGATAATAAGGAATTTTCTTGATATAACTGAGATGATGAATAGAGACCCTGATGATGTCATTAAATATTTAACGAAGGAATTCGGTATAGGGGCAGTTCTCTCAGGTCCGAGATTAATAATCAATAGAAAGGTCTCAGAGGATGATATCCAGTCAAAGATAAATGATTACATGGCAACATATGTAATATGCTATGAATGCAAGTCGCCTGATACTGAGATTCAAAAGGTTGGCAGAACATATTTGCTTGTATGCAAGGCATGTGGTGCCCAGCATCCAATAAGATCCAACCGCGAGATCATTGAAAACAATAATGGAATAGAGGTGGGAAAAGAGTACACTGTTACAATAGATTCAGTAGGGAGTGCCGGCGAGGGTATTGCAAGGTATCAGGGTTATACAATATACGTTCCAAAGGCAAAGAAGGGTGAAAGGGCAAAGGTAATAATAAGGAAGATTAAGAAAAACGTGGCGATAGCAGAACTGGTAAAAAATGAATGAAAATCTGATAATAGACACAAATGCATTGATATACTCAATAAAAAACAAGATAGACATAACTGAAAAGCTATTATACCTTCCATACACTTTTAATGTTTATGTGCCAGAATGCGTGGTATCAGAGCTTAAAGGACTTTCCAAAACTCACTGGTATGCAAAGGCCGCATTGCAGATTGCTTTTAAATTCGATATATTAAAATCGCATGGAAAAGGTGATGACTGTATTCTTGAAATGGCAAAGGAAATAAATGCCTTTGTTTTAACAAATGATCGTGGCTTAATATCGAGGCTTAAAAATTGTAATATAAAAATATTGATAATATCAGGTGAGAAGAGAATACACTTCTATAAATGAAAAGATTTTAAGAATAATTGCATTTCATGTTATGGAAAATATATACAATGCATTGAAAGCAATAAAAAAGATGGCTGGCGATAAAAACACCGTTTTCCTATCATCAAAGGATCTTGCTGATGAAATGCATGTTAGCCAGCAAACAGCATCTAGGATTATTATATCACTTGACAGGCTTGGCTATATAACAAGAACTCTCGTTGATAGAAAGCAGAAGATAATGATAAATGATTCAGGGCTTGATGTTCTGTACCGTGAGTATAATGAGATATCAAGCATATTAAGATTCAGCCAGGAGATTAAATTGGTTGGCACTGTTCAGGACGGCCTTGGAGAGGGTAAATATTACATATCAAAAAAAGGATATAAAGAACAGTTTATAGCAAAGCTTGGAATTGACCCATATCCAGGAACACTTAACATTAAGATATCACCTGAGTATGAAAATGATCTAAGAAGAATAAAGAATTCAGATGGTATATACATAACAGGCTTTAAGGACCAGCAGAGAACCTTTGGCGGCGTTTTCTGCCATCAGGCTAGAATAGATGGAATAAAATGCTTTATAATATTCCCAGAAAGAAGCGTTTACCGCGATACCTTTGAGGTAATATCTGAAAAGTATCTAAGAAAAGAGCTTAACCTTCAAAACGGGTCTATGATAGAGGTCCTTATTAATATAGATGGAAAATTATAATTATCTTGTTAGCCATGAACCCTGCTTCCAGAATGTGAACATGCCGTATATATTTGCAATGAACATTATTAGTAAGCCTAAGGCGCCATATGCAAGTGTTCTCAGCCTTTTTTTAGGAATTCTTCCCATAACAGTTACAATGAAAAAGCCCTCACCTATGGTACCAAATATATATGTAACAACGCTTGTTAAAATATGTATGTAAAGATCGGAA
>JAKAYN010000148.1 GCA_021826785.1 Thermoplasmata archaeon
ATTCATGGCCTAGGGATGCCGGCTATGCAGCAATATCAATGATAATATCTGAGCATAGCGATCCTGCAAAGCTGTTTTTTGATTTCTGCATTAACACAATATCAAAGGATGGTTACTTTTATCATAAGTATAATCCTGATGGAAAGATGGCCAGCAGCTGGCTGCCGTATATAATAGATGGAAAGCGCATACTGCCGATACAGGAGGATGAATCCGCAATGGTTATAATAGCAGCATGGTACTATTATTCAACGAACAACGATATAGAGTACGTATCATATTTATACGAAAGGTTAATTAAGAAGGTTGCGGAATTTTTATACAATTTTACGTACGACAATGGCCTGCCAAAGGAGTCATTTGATCTTTGGGAGGAGCGCTTTGGAATACACACATATACCATAGCATCCGTTTATATGGCACTTGTCTATGCTGCAAACTTTGCCGAGATCTTTAATGAGGATGATCTTGCCAGGAAATACAAATCAAAGGCTGATAAAATGTTAGAAACCTTTGATAAGATGTTTTACTCAGATGAACTTGGTTACTATGCAAGGCGGATATACAATAATAATGTTGATTTTGTTCTTGACTCATCTGTCCTCTGGCTTGTTAGCTTTGGAATAAAAAAGCCTGATGATCCAAGGATTGTATCAACTGTAAAGGCAATTGAGAAAAAGCTCTGGGTACCTGGCATTGGCGGGATAGCAAGGTATGAAAATGACTATTATCAGAGAATTTCAAGCAAAAATATACCAGGAAACCCATGGATAATAACAACGCTATGGCTTGCTGATTATTATATAATTTCTGGAAACACCGGAAGGGCCCTTGAATTAATAAACTGGGTTGTTAGTCATAGTGAGGAATCAGGAATATTATCAGAGCAGGTGAATCCTGATAACGGAGAGCCAATATCTGTTTCACCGTTAATATGGTCACACGCACAGCTTGTGCTAACATTAAAAAGGTATAAGGATGCAATTAAAAATAAGGGAATTCAATGAAAATGATATAGATAAAATATACAATGTCGAGTTATTATCGTTTGGCATCGGCGCATATACATATGATATGATAATCGAGATGCTCCATGATAAGAACAGCATAACCATTGTAATTGACAACGGAAATATCATAGGATACGCAACCGCCATAAGATTAAATAATTATTCAATGGACATAGAGAGTATAGCGGTTATCCCAGAATTTCAGGGCCATGGCTATGGAAAAATCCTTTTAAATGAGCTTGAGCGCAGAATGAAATCCCTTGGATATATGTACTCTGTTCTTGAGGTTAGATCAAAGAATTATAAGGCCATAGCACTTTACAAAAATAATGGCTATAAACCAGTTGAATACATAAAGAACTACTATGAAATTGATGATTCAAATGGCAAAGACGCATTAAGAATGATAAAATCACTTCATTAAAACTATGTATTTATCAGATATATAATCATCAAGTGACCTTATTATTGGTGATATCTCTTTTAGATTCGACTTTTTATTGTTTGAATATACATATATATTATTTTTTATTCTATCAGACCCAAAGAATGATATTGGCGGTATAACATCAATTATATTATTTGAAAGATTATTATAATCTTCCTTTGTGTACTTTATTTTTTTGTATATCTTATA
The DNA here is from genome assembly GCA_021826785.1 of Thermoplasmata archaeon. Lineage (GTDB taxonomy): Archaea > Thermoplasmatota > Thermoplasmata > Thermoplasmatales > Thermoplasmataceae > Picrophilus. The sequence continues at coordinate 1,648 of JAKAYN010000148.1, forward strand.
CAATCTCCTGTTTAGCAGATCCCTTATTATATCATGTGACTTTTCACATTTAAGCATGTCGTATATTAACTCAAAATCAGTCTTTTTAAGATCCTCTATTCCATGAGAATAGTTTTTATATGCAATTTCAAGCATCTTCTGTGCTATTCTGCATGTCTTATGGAAGTAAACACTTTTATACATTATAAGCCTGGCTATTATCGCAGCCTCAATTGCCGGTATTCCCTTTTCCTCTATAATTAGATCATGGTTATCAATCAATGATGTGTTTATTATTCTTTCATAGTCTATGCTAATTCCAGTGCCGGTATAGAATGCATCACGTCGTATGTAATCAAGCTCATCTGAATCTACAGGCCCGCTAATTATCCACGAGTATAATGTTTTTTTCCCGGTGGCCAGATCAGATATCATTTTTAAATCATAGTTGTATTTTTCAATGATCTCAGGGATATTGCTATCATCATATGGATATATACCGTTAATTATCTTATATGTCATATCCTCATGTTTCATTTTATAAAGATCATAAAATAGATCCTCAATTGAGTGGCTGAAAGGTGGATGGCCTATATCATGAAGCATTGCGGCTATTATAATTTCCTCATTTTCTATGTTAAGTCTTTCAGCGAATTTTCTTGCTATGAACATTGTTCCAAGTGAATGTTCAAATCTTGTATGGTTTGCGCCTGGGAAGACGAGATTGCACATACCAAGCTGTTTTATGTATCTTAATCTTTGAAAATAATGTGAATCAATTATATCTAAATAAATGCCTGAAATCTTTATCATTCCGTTTAATGGATCCTCTATAATTTTGTAATCCATAAAATCTTTATGGAAAATATATTATAAATATAACTAACATCAGGAAATTTTTTATGCATTGTTTATATTATCTCTTGCTGGACTTGGCCGGGAAGTTAGGCACTTCCTGTTACCCGAAGCCTAAATGCGGGGGCGACAGCCGGTTGAGGGCAACCAGGCCTCCATAGAGTCCCTGTGGAAGCAATGAATCTCTGTCCTCCTTGGTCCTGGGTTTACACCCGCATTTCCAAAGGGAGATGCAGGTGTAATCTATCCGGTGAACCCGCCAGGCCCGGAAGGGAGCAACGGTAGCTGGAACCAAGGATGCTAGGAGGGTGCGGGGACGAGTGGAAGCAGGGGGAGCTCTATGGGCGCCTGGTCCGATGCCGGCGTGTCCAGCATTAATTTATGAATAAAGGTAATGACTATACAAAAGCATTAATAATTTTATTGCATATTTATCTATGAAGGAGCAGAGCGTTAACGATCTATTAAAATTAAAGAGTATATCCGAGGTAAAAATATTTAATAATACAATAGCAGCTGTCTTTAAGGATAGTTACAAAGAATACAAGAGCGAGGCACCAAAAGCATATTTAAATGTTTATAATTTAAACTTTGATCTGCTGTTTTCATATGAGGGAAATATACATTCATTAGATTTTTCGAATGATGGAAGATTACTCTTCGTTGACGGCAAATTTGTAAACGTCCTTGATACCGAAAAATGGACAAAATTAAGCATTGATACATCATTAAATGTAGATTCCGCAAAATGGCATTCAGGATCGATAATTTTCACAGGATCAAAAAAGCCTGAAGAATCCAGCGATGATGCCTACTTCTTTGAGGAGAGCG
>JAKAYN010000149.1 GCA_021826785.1 Thermoplasmata archaeon
TCATGATAGAATCAACGTATGCTGGTAGGGACGATTATACATATACAAGAACCAAGGCAGGCGAGATACTTACAGATGTAATAAACAGAACATTTGAACGCGGTGGTTCTGTTTTAATACCGGTCTTCGCCGTGGGAAGAAGCCAGGAAGTCATGCTTGTAATAGAAGATGCCATTAGGAAAAATATTATACCAAGGGCAAATGTTTACCTCGAAGGCATGATCATGGAGGCAACGGCGATACACGCTGCTTATCCTGAGTATTTAAATAAAGACCTAAGGGAGCAGATAATGGTAAAGCGTGATAATCCATTCTTAAGTGATATATTTAAGCAGGTCGAAACAAAGAAGCAGCGTGAGGAAATAATGGATTCAAGTGAATCCAAGATAATACTGGCAACCGCAGGAATGATGAACGGTGGTCCGGTTTTAGATTACTTCAAAGCTATGGCCCCATCAAGGGAGCACAGTCTTGTTTTTGTTGGATATCAAGCAGATGGAACCCTTGGAAGATATATACAGTCAGGTGCAAAGAGTGTTACACTTACAGATAACGGAAAGCCAATTAAAATAGATATAAACATGGCAGTTGAAACCGCTGAGGGCTTCTCAGGCCATTCAAATAAGGCACAGCTTTTAAATTACATAGCAACCATGCAGCCAAAGCCGCAGAGAATCCTTGTTAATCATGGCGACGGTGATAAATGCTATGAGTTTTCAAGATTAATAAGATCAAAATTCGGCATAGATGCAATATCATTGAAGAACCTTGAAACCGTAAGAGTTTATTAAATACATTTATATATTAAAATTTTATTAATACTGCATGAACAAAAAGTTCATTTCAATTTTAATTGTATCTTTATTCCTAATTGGCATGCTTGCATCGGTGTCAAATGCAATGCCATCACATAATGGATACAATTACACAAAGGAAGCATACGGTGCCGTTAATATATCATACAACGGCTCAATAATAATAAATAAGGTTATAGCACATGGAAGCTCAGAGCCTTATATATCATCCGGAAATCTTTCAATATTAAAGACCGGGAAAACACTATCCATGGATACTTTCGGCAAATCATCATCAATGGAAATATACTTCAATAAGAATGTGAGTGTTAAATACACAGGATCCGTAAACAATACAGTTAATATACTTGGTATATCGGTATATGTTCATGAAAACATGTATTCAATTAAATACAAATCACTTTACTTTACTATTTATGCGGATTCAAACAAAACAGATCTTTCAAACAATGTTCTAAATGTATCAGATCCAATTTCCTTCGAATTTAAGGGTACATCAGTATATCTAATAGACATTTACATTATAGCCGGTGAAAAACCAGTTCAGAGCTTCCTAAACCATTACTTTGAGCATAAAAGGGCATACCTTGATATAAAATATTCCAATGGTAATGTGTACGGCCATTATATTAATATGACATATAAGAACGGTATATTTTATAATCTCACAAACAGCATAACAGGAAATGTAATATTTACAAAGATGTATGCAAAACCATTGATATCAAACGTGAGCATTACACCAAACATAATAACCAGAGGTGATGTACTTCTTTACACAAATATAACAGGAGTTTACATGTTTCACAACAATCCAACGCTTGAAACAAGCATATTAATAAGCCATTCAGATCTTAATATATATTTACCGTCAACGGCAAAGGTATACAATTATACAGTGCCAAGGCCTGTGGATATAAATATCTCAGACATGAACCAGTCAATGGAATTTAACCTTTTATTAAATGCAAGGTTAGAGCCAGCAGATCATTTATTATATGTAAATAATAACAATAACATAACGGTCTTCTTTATATACGGCAACTATACAATTAAAAACAACGTTATAAATGTATCATCAAATGGCACATCATTTATAAGATTTATATCACCACCAGGCTATATAAAGGCTGCGGATAACGCAATGTCACATATTATAGCCAAGGGCAGGCTTGCGGTACAGGATATTATAGAAAATGTAAATTCATCAATTTATTCATCCCCAGTTTATTACAATACGTCTTTGAACCTAACGCTTTATGATCACTCCTCAAGGGCCCTTTACTTCCATGTATCATCAAAGATGCATAAAGGAACTATTGTTTCATTCTTTATATCATCAAAGGTAATTAATTCAAGCAAATTATACATCTATTTCGATGGTCACATAGCATCAAACGTTTCTGTATCAAAGATAATAAATGAAACAGGTAGCTCTGCATACTATGCATACATAGATTCACCCTCAGGTGCATATGTATACGTTTACATACCGCACTTTTCAAATCACACAATAGAAATAACAAGCGCTGAACCGAGCAAGCCAAGTAATATTATAAAACCAATACCTGTAATAGACTATGCCATAATAGCAGGAATTATAATAATAGTTGCAGCGGTAATTGCAGTTTTTGTTTATAAAAGAAAATAAATTTTTATTTTTAAATCGGAAAAGAGCCGTCTGGGGCGACTTTCCTCCAGTCGCTCAAAAACTTTGATAATCCTTCATCAGTTTTTGGATGCATTGCAAGTTTCTTTATTACATCGTATGGCATGGTTATCACATCAGCGCCGATGATCATTGACCTAAGAACATGCACGGGATTTCTAACTGAGGCTACAAGTATCTTTGTTTTAAATGAATAATTGTTATATATTGTTCTTATCTGGTTTATAATTTCCATGCCATCCTCGCCAATGTCATCGAGCCTTCCGACAAATGGAGATACATACTCCGCACCGTTCCTTGCGGCAAGCGTGGCCTGTATTGCATTAAAAACCAGCGTGCAGTTAACAGGTATGTGCTTTTCCGATAACGTTTTCATTGCCTTTAGTCCTGGGAGCGTCATTGGTATCTTTATAACTGCATTTGGTCCAAGGTTGTGTATCTTTGTTGCCTGATCTATCATGCCCTGGTAATCGGTTGCAACAACCTCTATGCTTACAGGGCCATCAACGGTTTTGAGTATCTCCTTAACAATGTCTGAAAAGCTTTTTCCATCCTTTTGCTCCCTTGAAATAAGCGTTGGGTTTGTTGTAACCCCGTCTATAAGGCCATATTCAATGGCCTCCTTTATCTCATCTATGTTTGCTGTATCAAGGAATATCTTCATCTTTTATCACCATTAATCATGTTCATTGCTGTATTAAAAAGGTCTTTATATCCTATATGGAAGTAATCAAAAAGCTCCATGCCCTTGCCACTTTTTCCAAAAATATCGTTCATGCCAAAGCGCTTCACACTTGCGTCTTCCTCC
>JAKAYN010000150.1 GCA_021826785.1 Thermoplasmata archaeon
TGTGACACCGTGTTCAGGGCATTCCTTGATTAGCTCAACCTCTCCTCCCTTCTCGTAGACAATAGCCGGTATTCTCATCTGGTCAAATTTCTCCTCATCAACACAGAGGGGGCAAAGACTTTCCGTTACTCTTAAAACAAGCATATCCTCATTTATTAAGTGCCCCATTGATGAAAGCACTTCATCCAGTGTTTTAAAAGGCGCGTTCTTACTGATCTCAAAGTCGCTCGCTATCCTGACGTTTGGATAATCAGGATACTTTCTCTCTTCCGCCATTACCATTAGATTTCACCTATGTTACTGATAAGAGATTAAATGGTTAAAATACTTTTGTATTTTTTTTAACTACTAATTTTGAACATTAATTAGCTAATACAGCTACAAAATACTGTCAAAAGATAATGTCTCATAAAATCAAATCTTTTAAATAATTATATTATGATACATGTATATGAATTATGCTGTTGCATCAAGTCACCCTTTAAGCACGCTTGCCGGTAATGAGATATTAGATGAAGGTGGCAACGCCTATGATGCGGCACTAGCGACAAGTGCAGCTCTGGTTGTCGTGCAGCCACATTTAAACGGTCTTGGTGGTGATTTCTTTTCTACAATAATTGATGATGATGTATATTCAATAAATGGAAGCGGTCATGCAGCGGAACTTGCAACCATTGATTTCTTTCATAAAAATGGGTATGAAAAGATACCTGAACACGGTTCATTATCATCGTTTTCAGTGCCTGGACTTGTATCATCATGGGAGATTCTATATAAAAATGCCACAATGAAGCTTGAAAGACTATTTTCTAGGGCTATTTCATTTGCAATGGATGGTTTTGTTCCAAGCAATTCAATTTTGAACGCAATTAAAAATTTTAGATACGGCGATCCTGACTTTAATGAAATTTACAGGCCAGGAAATATACTTGTTCAGAGGGGCCTTGGAAAAACACTGAAACTAATTATTGATCATGGTTTTGAATCGTTCTACCATGGTAATATTGCAAAGGCAATAGAAGAAGACATGATTAAAAAGCATGGATTAATAAGATTTTCCGATTTAGATTCATACAGCGCAGAGATTGTAAAACCTGTTAAAGTAAGATATAGAAATTATAATGTTTACACGAATCCACCTGTAAGTCAGGGTGCAACAGCACTTTACTGGTTAAACAGGCTCAAAAATTACGATCTATACGCGATGCCTGAGGATCTGTATTATAATACGTTAATAGATAACATGTATCCTTCATATGAATTCAGAAAAAGAATGATTTATGATGGATCTCACATATCAAATGATGATATTTCAGTTGATTATAGTTATGCAAAAAATAGAAATGATGAAAAATATTCCGATACAACTGCATTCTCTGTTTTTGATGGTGATATAGGTATAAGCGCAATACAAAGCAACTACATGGGCTTTGGTTCTGGGCACACAATACATGGCTATGGTATAAACATGAATAATAGGGGTTCATATTTCAGCCTTGATATAAATCATAGAAATGCACTTGCACCTGGAAAAAAGACATTTCATACATTGATGAGCACTCTTTTAAAAGGTGAAAAATTGATACTGCTTGGCAGCATGGGAGGTGATATACAGCCACAGGTAAATGTTCAGATTATAACAAGATTAATAGATCTTAATTTTAACATTCAGGATGCGATATCATATCCAAGATTTGCCTATCCTGCATCAATATATGGAGATGCGGATCTATATTCAGAGAATGGCATAGTGCCTGGCAGCAAATACATAAATGGATTAAACAGCATGATGGGCCATGCACAGGGGATAGTCTTTGATGGTGATGTTCATGCTGGTTTTGATCCACGTGGTGATGGATTATTAAAATATCAAATATGATTTTTAATAGAAATTAACTGTGGTGATGGTATTATATAATTCTCAGGTTCTTTGTTATTATATTTTGAAACAAGATAGCATATACCGTTATTAACAAGATAGTTTAAGATATAATCATCTAAATTTAGATCAGAAACTGGAACTCCATTAGAATCAATGCTTGATATGGCATTTAATATATTATCCGGTAGAACTTTAATATAAGACCTTATTTTTTCAGTATTATATTTCGACATAACATCAATACAGGCATCAATAATTATTTCACCAAGCTTTTTATTTCCTATCTTTTCATCAAGATTTATGCAATGTGAAAGATAATTTTTTAAATCAGATACTGCAATAACAACAGAATTGTTTTTATACCTTTTCTTTAAATTCATGGATGCATCATAGTAATCAGCACCTTTTGATATTAGATAAAGGGCCTCGATTACATCAAAACGACCATTGTAAAAATAGGAAAAGACAAAGTTTCTTATATCATTCTCGGTAATATGCTCTTTATCTGACATGTTGATGCCTCTTAAATTTTATTATATATATTTAATTATGATTAATTTATTTTTATTATCTAAGATTTATATAAATTAAAATAATCTTTAACATTTTATTGACCATACTTGCCATTATTAATATTTATTAATTTCTCTGCCTCGCGATATATAATTTCCATGTTAGGCCTGTACTTTATTTTTATTGATTTTTCATCCAGGAATGCACGCACATCGTCCATTGAGATCTTTTCAATCTTGTGCTCTATAAGCCACTTTAGGAATTCAGGGACCTGCTCCAGGGCCTTGGCCTTTTCATTAGAATATTCCTCATTTTCAAGGTATGACCTTGCTATTGAATTTACCTCATCTATCTTTGATTTTATATCTTCATCGAGTGGAAAATCAAAATTTATACCCTTTGAAAGCCAGAAACCACGTAGTATATCATTAATGTCATTGTTTTCATAGTCATTCTTTGCATAGTTTATTATCTGTTCAACAAGTGATTGCACAGATTCATCATTAACTTCCTTTACTATTTGAACAATCTTCTTTTCATCGTCCATATCAAAATCGTCCATGAGCATATCATTGTTTATCTCAGTGAACCATTTTGCCTCTTCATGGTATTTGTAACCAACATCGTTTAGTATATATATTATATCAACCTCGCTGATTCTATTATAAAATCTTGAATATCTACTTGAAAAACTTATACCCTCGTCAGATAGCTTTTTTATTGAAACCACTATTGATTTAATGTTGTTTGATATGGCAGTGGCCATAAATTTTTTCCATGACCCCTGGTTTTTATCCCATTCAAAGCTCATTATAATATCTGTATCAATGGAATAAAAGATATTTATCGAATTTTTCCTGCAGAACTTCTTTAACTCTGATACCAATATTTCAAGT
>JAKAYN010000151.1 GCA_021826785.1 Thermoplasmata archaeon
AGACAACGGAAAAGTACGTTAGCATAGCAAAAGAATCAGGTTATAATATAATTCTCGGCGGTAAAAAACCTGAGCTCTCAGGAAAATACAAAAATGGATACTTCTATGAGCCAACGATAATAGAAAACGTTCCACAGGATTCGCCCTTATTCCAGGAGGAGATCTTCGGGCCTGTGATAGGCGCTGAAAAGGTATCAAGCATAGATGAATTATACGAAAAAGCAAACGATTCAAAATACGGACTTGCATCGTATCTTTTCACGGAGGATCCTGAACTAATCTTTGAGGCGTCTGAAAAGATAAGGTTTGGAGAACTCTATGTTAACATGCCAGGCCCTGAGGCATCACAGGGATACCACACAGGCTTTAGATTGACAGGCCAGGCCGGCGAGGGCAGCAAGTACGGAATATCTGAGTACCTAAAATTAAAGAACGTCTACGTTGATTACTCAAAAGGAAACATAAAAATAAGCACTGTTAACGATGAATTATTTAAAAATCTTTAAAAAATTTAAATTTATTTACGTTTTATTATACTTATAATTAATATAACCGCAGACATCAAAGTTATTAATAAGAAAACATCGAAAATGTATTGATAGAATGAATTTTTCTCTTCAATGTGGCTTCCCGTTGTGCCTAATGTTCCTGATTTAGATACCGAATTAACTGGGAAGTTTATGTTTTTGTGTACATTGTTTCCATTTACAGTTAAATTCCCTGTAATAGAGTAATTTTGGTAATATGCCTTATATTCGTAATTTCCGTAAGGCAGGCATGCAATGATGCTTGAGCTGTTTGATGAATAAACTTTATTATTTATTTTCACGTGCCATTCATTTCCTGATAGGCCTGTTTCATTGAATTCCACAAGGTAATTTATCTCCATGAAGTGTATGTAAATGTTTGCATTGCCGTTTACATTTATGGTGCCATACTGTGATGTTGCTATGTAATCTGCATAATCAGGTGTGTATATTATATAATTATATCTTCCCTGAGTTATTGTTATTGATATGAAGTTTGATAACGTACTGTATTTTTCCCCATTGATTGTTATTGACCATGGGGTTCCGTATGGCAATCCTTTTTCATAGACGTTTATGTGTGATATCCCTATGTTATCTATAAAGTTCACAGAGTTTGAAAGGTAATCTGTGACAAACATATCATGGTTGTTAGGATCGCATGAAATGCCAAGCGGGCCTGAGCCAATGTTTAATGTTTCAACCGTTTCATTGCCTTTTATCACTGATATATTATTAGAACCTGTGTTAGCAACGTAAATTGAATTATCACCTGAATTGTATATTATTCCATTGGGCGCTGACCCAACCTTAATGCTTTTTACTGTTTCGTTGTTTGATATTAAATAGACCGTGCCGGTTGATTCGCTGGCAAGGTATATATAACCATTGCCATAGGCAACATGGTTTATAGTGCCACCGTCACTGAAGCATGAGACATCGTTGCTTGCATTTATAACATAAAGCCTTGGACAGCATGATGCTGCGTATATTAGATGATTTACAGGATCGTATGCCATGCTGCATATATTGATATTGTAAACATCACCGTATGATGATACAGAATAACTTGAATTTACCACATAAAAATTAGAGTGAGCCGTTCCAAAATAGACGTTATTATTAGCTGGATCGTATAGTACTGATTTTGCGTCTGGTACGCTTAAGTTTTTAATGACATTATTTGATGAACCGCTTATAACAGATGCATAATCTGAGCAGGCATTGGCAACGTATATGTTATTATTTGATGGATCGTATGCTATGCCCTCCGGCTTTGCACCGACGTTTATTGTTTTTACAACATGGCCTGTTCTTGTGCTTATAACAGAAACAGTGTCAAATATGGAGTTTGTTACATATAGATACCCGTTCGATGTATCATATGCAGATTCAAAAGTCCCAAGAGAAAGGTTAGCTGATCCTGTAATATTATTATTGTATCCTATAAAGGATACATTACCAGAGCAGGAATTTGGAACATAGATCTCGTGTGCATAATTATTATATGACATGACTTCAGGATCCGTGCCGGTTTTGATTGTTTTAATTATATGATACGAGCTGTTTATTACATAAACCTGAGCACAGTTTGTTGAATCCACATATACATAGTTATTATATGGATTGTAAACAATGCTGTTTGGAGATTCTAATGTTGTACAGTTAACAACACTGCTGCTGTTAAGCACAGCCATTTTACCATCATCGTACCCTGACATGTAAACATAATGATTTTCCGGATTGTATATCATCGAATACTGATTAAAAGAATAATCATAAATATCCGTTTCTATATATGAAAGACTATTATCATTTGATGTATTTAAGGTTTCAACATAGTATTCCCTACAGTTTAATACATACATATATGTGTTATATGGATTGTAAACAATGTATATCGGTGATGAATAATAAACATCTATTTTATTGTAAGAGCTTCCATTTATTGCGTATATATAATAACAGTCATAGGATGCTGCATAAACATTATGGTTGTATTGGTCATATGCCAGCGCATCCGGATATCCTGACATATTTATGCTTGATATAACACTGTTGCTTTCAGTATTTATAATGGATACATTTCCTGAACAATAGTTTGCAACGTACAGATAATTATTATAGGGGTCAAATACCTCTGAGAATGGATTTTTCCCAACGTGTATTATATCTGTGAGCCTGTTTGTTGATCCGTTTATAACAGATACTGTATCTGAATAATACCCAAGAACGTATACATTGCCATTATTTGAATTATAGGTTATTGCAATAGTATCATTGCTTCCTGTGTTTATGGTTTTTAAAACGTTTCCAGAGGCATTTAGAACCGTTATATTATAGCAGTAAAGGTAATGATAGTAATCATATTGTAGCTCCTCATAAGGATATGATGAAACATAGGTATCATGATTTATTGGATCGTACATTGTTATATATGGCTCGCGCACCGGTGCCATAACATTATAATTTCCAGGAAAAACACTGTTATTCAAAATATCCGTTGTTAATGCAATGCTTCCGTAATTATTACTTTCTGTATATGGCATAACATGATTAATAGTTGCAGGCGCTGTCCCAAGAGCACCCAGGCTAAAACCGGAAAACAGAAAAATTCCGCCTACGAGTATAATCATTATTTTATAAAATGTTTTTATTAACATTTAA
>JAKAYN010000152.1 GCA_021826785.1 Thermoplasmata archaeon
AATAGCAGCAAGAGTAAGCTCATTATGGCTGACAACTTATATATTAAGCAGGGCCTGGTATTCAATGTCTCGTGATCATATAATGTTAAATATCTTTGGATATGTTGATCACCGTGGAAGCCCATTGTTATCATTGCTAATAATATCAATATCAACTGAATTAATAAATGCAATCATGCTTTTTATACCATCAATAGAAAACTTTTTTGCTGAATTATTGTCACTATCAGGGGCATTCCTGCTTGCAGAATTCTGCATGGATGGATTTACAGGGATTTACCTCTTTTCAAAGGAAAAAAGATCATTGAAAAATCTCTTTTATATAATAATATCAATATTTGTTTTTGCCGGAATGCTTTTAATGATAGTTCTTGGTTTTTACACAAATATTAATCTGATTTATATAGCCTTACCATTAGTAATACCAGGTATTATAATTTCATTTAAAAATAAAAATATTTAAAAGCTCTTTATTTTATCGACAAGGTAATCTCCGTATTCAGTTGTGCCAAGTGGTTCAACACCAAAGAATCTAGCAAGGTCGTTGGTTACCTTTTTTTCGCTTATTGATGCCTGTATGGCACGCTCTATTGCATTAACCGCATTATTCCAACCCATGTACTTTAGCATTAACTGTGCACCACGTATTAAACCAAGTGGATCGGCAATATTTTTTCCGGCATACTTAGGTGCGGTTCCATGAACGGCCTCGAACATTGCACCGTTGTCTCCAATGTTTGCACCGCCAAGTGTGCCTATGTTTCCTATAAGTGCGCCGGCAGCATCAGATATATAATCACCGTCAACGTTTGGTGCTAATATTACTTGGTACTCATCGGGCCTTGTTATTATCTGCTGGAACATGTTATCAGCTATTATATCATTTATTATTATTTTATTTGAATCGTTCTGTGATACATAATCTGAGAACTCATTTAATGCAGTTTCATATGCCCATTCACGGAATGCGCCTTCAGTGTACTTCATAACGTTTCCCTTGTGCATTATTGTTATCTTTTTAAGGTTATTATCCATTGCATACTTTATGGCAAGCCTTGTTATTCTCTGTGTCTTGTACCTGCTCATTGGCTTTATGCCTATGCCAGAATCGTCGCTTATATCAATATTAAATTCATTTTTAAGGAAGTTCCTTATCTTTTTTGCCTCTTCCGTATCGTAGCTCCATTCATAGCCAAGGTAAAGATCATCTGTATTTTCCCTGAATATTGTTAAATTAACCTTTTCTGGATTCTTTAATGGGCTTTCAAGTCCCGGCATGAATTTTACAGGCCTTATATTTGCATAAAGATCTAACAGCATTCTTATTCTAACGTTTATTGATTTAAAGCCCTTGCCCACTGGCGTGTTTAATGGCGCCTTTAAAAGAACCCTGTAATCATTTATCGCCTTTATTGATTCCTCCGGAAACCTATCACCCTTTAATTCCTCAGCACTGTCACCGAGAAGTACTTCCTTCCATGATATGGATTTTTTCTCAATGCCAGTTGCAGCATCAACAACCTTTCTTGTTGCATTCATTATCTCTGGACCTATGCCATCACCGTTTGAATACAAAATTACTGGCTTCTCTGGTACTATCCAGCTTCCATTTTCAAACATTATTCTGTCCATAACAAACCACCTATTTTTCTATAAACCTTTCATTAATACCATTGTATATGGCCCTTGGCCTTATAAGCCTCTGCTCATTTTCATTGTATTCTATTATGTGTGCAAGTATACCTGTAACCCTGGAAAGTGCGAATAATGATGTGAAAAACCAGTGCTCAAAGCCAAGCTCGTTAAATAGAAGTCCTGAAAAGAAATCTGTATTTGGATATATCCTTTTTTCTTTGAAATAATCAAGTGCGACCTTTTCGAGTTCCAGAGCAGTATCAAGTATTCTTTTATTCCTTTCATCGCATAGTAATAATGATAATTCCCTGAACTTTTTTATCCTTGGATCATATGTCCTGTAAACCCTGTGGCCAAAGCCTATTAATCTCTCTTTATTCTTTATTATATGCTCCTCAAACCATGGTCTAACGTTTTCTGGGCTGCCTATATCAATGAATTCAAGGAACGCATTTTCTGCTGCACCGCCGTGAAGCGGGCCTTTTAATGCGTTCATTGCGGATGATAGTGATGATAGCATGTCTGAAAGTGTTGACGCGGTTACAAGCGCTGCAGTGGTTGATGCCGGTATCTCATGATCCATGTAAAGTATCATTGCAGCCTCCAATGCCTTTGCATTTTTTTCGTTGTTTTTGTTCGTCACCTTTAAAAGTGCCCTAACAGGATCTTTTAAATCGATATTATGCATATCCTTGCCTTTAATGTGAAGGTATATATTTGCAAAGATGTTAAATGATAAACCTATTATTTTCCCTGCATTTTTCTTGTTTTCATTAGCTGACCATTTCATGGTGTTATCTATTGCAAGGGAGGCAAATACCGATGAGGCCATTGATAATGGATCACCATTTGGAAAGGTATCAATCATTGAAAATATCCTTTCAGGCAAAATACCATCTGATACATAGGATTTAAATGTTTCAAGCTCTTTATAATCAGGTATTTCTCCATAGATCATTAAATATGCCGTCTCCATGAAAGATAGCTTGTTCACAACTTCGTTTATATCATAACCACGGTATCTTAGTATTCCAAGATTTCCATCTATGTAAGTAAGTGCCGTGTGCTTTATATATGTGTTCTCAAGACCAAGATCAACGTCCATTGCCATGCCTCCAGTCGGCTATTTCAGCATCAATGTTTGAGTAAAATTCATAGTTTATAACATTGTACTGCTCGGACCTTGTCATTAGATCATTAATTATATTCTTTTGCGTTCCTTCATTGTAAAGTGTTTCATAGCATTTCTTCATGGCCAGTGCCGCTGCCCTGAAGGCAGTTACAGGAAATATAACGAATTTATATCCGAGATCCCTGAATTCATTTGCTGTTATAAATGGTGTCTTCCCAAACTCGGTCATGTTTGCAAGCAAAGGTGCCTTTACCCTTGATGAAAAGTATTTGAATTCTTCCTTTGTCTTCAATGCCTCCGGAAATATTATATCGGCGCCAGCCTCAATGTACATCTTTGCACGCTCCACTGCATCATCAATGTCAGTTACACCCCTGGCATCGGTTCTTGCTATTATTAGCGTGTTTTTTCTTGCCAT
>JAKAYN010000153.1 GCA_021826785.1 Thermoplasmata archaeon
TCCTATACCGGTTTCACTGTTTCCAGAGCTCGATATTATTGTTGAGTTTATTGCAATGTTAACCGAGCCTGGATCTGGATAACCGAGCTGTAAATCTATTCTATTTTCTATGTTCTGATACTCTGTGAAGTTTACAGGAAGGTATATCTCTTTACTGTATGTTCCATTAAAATTTATTCTTGTTATATTTTCATAAACGATTTTCTCCCACTTTGGTGAGCTTGATATAATTCGTACCTGCTGCATTATCTCTACGCTTGTATTAACCTTTGAGTTCATTGAAACATAATCATATATTGTTAAATTCTTTGTTATATTTGTATAAAGTACATCAGGATAATATGTAACATTATTATTGTAAAGACAGTTCTTATCATAGTGTGCGACAACATAATAGTATGAAGAGGCATCGCACTGAAAGTTTTTTGTTTCAATGGTTTTTTGATGCGGCTGAGCAACAGTGAATATACCGAATACAAGTATTGCAGTTAATGCAATTGCCATTATTTTATAAATCATTTTCATGATGAATTATAATCATTATGTCATTTTTAAAAAAATGGAAAGATTAATAAATAGATTGTATAAGTACAATATATAAGTAAAATTTGTACTTAAAATGTCTAATTAACAAAGATAAAGATATATTTTATTTCCATATAATAATTATATCTTATAAGTAAGTATAATATTTACATTAAATTTTTAGAATTTTTTCATTGGATATTAATTATGATGTAAATAATAATATTATCAGGTGATAAACCTGAATAAAAAGATAGCGGTATTGCTTGTTGTGCCGATACTGATCGCGATGGGAGGCACATTTGCCTTCTCAGCATTCTCCGGCTCATCAAGCATAACGGTGAATAGCACCGCCGGGCATATGACGTGGGAGCTCGACGGACATTTAATCGCAACAAACGCAACAAACACACCAATAACAGTACAAGGGCCAAATGGAGTTGTATATGAAATAGGAGTTGCCGAGCCATATTATCATTCAAGTGGTACGTACAAACTAAAACTGGGATCACAGTACTATAACACATTAAAGACAGAGGAGTACACAATAAATGTAACGAATTTTGCACCTGGTGAATACGTTGAAATATCTATGGTGCTTACAAACAACGGTACAGTCGGTTTCGTTGCGACGCCATCAGTTGGTGGTTTCCACACATCATCAAATGCAACATACAACCCAGCAGGTAAGTCAATAGTATACGCTAATGTCCCATCGAGTGCATTCATGTCAGATCTTGAGACGGCAACAGGTTACATATACAATGTATCATACGGGGCATCATCAAGCACCACTGGCTTTGGAGTTTCACTCAGCCCAGAAGGAACTGCAAGTCTTGATATATTGGTTGGACTTGGAAATTCATCTGGAGCTGATGTAAACCACTACCAGGGATCAGACTTTAGCTTTACAATAACCATAGATGTCGTATCTGACCCGTAAAAATAGGTCTTTAAATTAAAATATATT
Source organism: Thermoplasmata archaeon (assembly GCA_021826785.1). GTDB lineage: Archaea > Thermoplasmatota > Thermoplasmata > Thermoplasmatales > Thermoplasmataceae > Picrophilus. The sequence goes on from JAKAYN010000153.1 coordinate 1,496, forward strand.
TTTATTTTTTATGTAATAAAAAATTATTTTGATATAATTATAGACGTTAAATTACACTTTAATGTAATAAATATTAATATAACCTCAAAGGATGATTAAATATGGCGGTAGAAAATAATGTAAAAGGCTTTGTGTTCGGTCACAATGAGTGGGAATTAAAGTTTAACAGGTCATTTAACGATAACAATGTATCAGTTTGCCTGATTTCAAATAGCAATGATAATATTATACCGATAATACCAATCTATGGAAACATAGCGCAGAAGATTTCAATAATTAAATCTTATAGGTTCCTTAACAAGGATCTAAGGGTAAAAAGAACCATTGGTATATATTCCGGCGCAGTTGATAACACAATAAAGGAACTCGCATCCATAAACGGTATAGATTTAACAAAACATGTTGATATTATAGGCCCTGAGGAGAAAATAATAATGGTGTTAAAGGTTTACAATTCATCACTTGTTATTGATAATATAAATTCAAACAGGGATGGAAATATCGTTAAAAAGAATAAGAGAAGCAGGAATAATATAGTCATGAGCATGCTTGAATCACTTGAAGAGCATGGAGATATGAACATTACAAGGATAGTTTATGCCTGCAATCTAAATTATCAGTACTGCTCAGGCATCATAGAAGATTTAATAAAAAAGAAATTTATAGAGGTAAGTGAGAATTCAAACAGCATTATAAAATACAAGATTACCGCCCTTGGCACGAATTACCTGAAAAAATTACGCGATATAAATAATAATGATCTATGATATATATAATATTGGTGCCAATTTTAATAATGTTTGTTTATAACATGATAAAGATTTTCTTTATTAAAAAATATAATGATATAAAAAACACCGTTGATAAGAATAAAAACCTGTATGATTATGAATTTTTAAAGGATTTTATATCGTTTATGTCAAAGTCGAATACTGGCAAATTTTTCAAGGCAATAAGAACAATGAATGAAAATGACATAGAGAATACAATAGACCGCTCCATAGAAGAAATAGAAATGGATGTAAAAAACATATATATTAATATACAGCTAAAAAACCAGCTTAAAAACGATTATGAAAGATTTAATGACGGAATAAAATATCTTTCAATATTCATAGATTACTATTCTGTAGCCTTGATAGCCATTGATTTAGTAAGCTATTTAATATCTTACATTGATAAGAATTTATCATTTGGGTTTAACGTATTTGCAGTATCATTAACAATAACATACGTTTTTACAATAATGCTTTTAATAATAATAACACTTGATGCAAAAAATGAGATAAAGAAGAGGATACTCATCAAGCTTTTTATATAAAAAATTTAAATCTTCAAAAAAATTCAATAGAGATGTTTAAAAATGTTAAAAATATAAAGTTAACATGGAGGAAATTCAGGAGAAAAGTTGCGGCATAATATTATATTCATATTATAACAACGAAGTACGATATCTTTTTCTTGAAAGGGCCAAGGGGTGGATAGATTTTCCAAAGGGCCATATAGAAAAGTTTGAGAACTGCATGGAGGCTGCCAGAAGAGAAACATATGAGGAAACCGGCATAATGCCTGAATTTATAGATCCATTTTTTAAACATGATATGTATTACAATGTAAAAAGATACAATATAGATGTTTTGCGGGTTATAACGCTTTACATAGCATCAGTACCATATGATTCGGTTGTA
>JAKAYN010000154.1 GCA_021826785.1 Thermoplasmata archaeon
TGAAATTTTTTATCTTTCTTATGTTTGTTGCGTATCCGCATGGTATGTAATAATTTGGCCTTTTAACATCAAAACCTGTTACAGTAAATCCTGATTGCTTGAGTCTTGCAAGTAGGTAAGATCCGGCAACGCCAAGACCAAAAATTTTTATCATGGCATTGTTAAAATTGCCCAATATTTAAATATTATGTTAAAATCCATATTCAGTGAAATCTGTTAAAAATGCCTTCGATCTTCTTGATGATAATGTTATAAAGGCTGTTCTTGCAGCCGGCATTATTGAACCGACAATGGTTCAAAGCATGGCCATACCATTAATATTACAGGGCAAAAACGTTTTAATAATATCCCCAACTGGCAGCGGCAAGACCGAGGCTGCAATACTTCCACTGTTAAGCATGATATCAAGGGGAAGGCCAAAACCTGTATCGCTTTTGTATGTAACACCATTAAGGGCACTTAACCGTGATATGCTTTCAAGGTTATTTGAGTACTCAAGGCATCTTGGTCTTAATGTTCAGGTAAGGCATAGTGATATAAACGATGCCGAACGCAGAGAGATAGTTAAGCATCCAGGTGATATATTAATAACCACACCAGAATCGCTGCAGATCATGCTTGTTAATAAAAACCTTCGAAATATCATATCAAATGTTAAATACCTTGTTATTGACGAGGTTCATGAAATGGCACAGAACGAACGCGGATCTCAGTTCTCAATAGCCCTTGAGAGGCTAAGGGAGCTCAACTCAGGTTTTCAGGTCATAGGCTTATCGGCAACGGCAAACAATGAGTCTGAGCTTGCAGAGTTTATAGAACCTGATAAAAACATAGAGATTGTAAAACCTGAGATAAAAAAATCAATAGATATAAATGTCACATTGCCAGAGAAATCATCACAGGAGCTGGCCGATCTTATGGGCTGTGATGCTCAGTATGCGGGCTCAATAAAAAGGATCTACGATGAAATAAAAAAAGTCAATGGCGGTTCATTAGTTTTTGTCAATAGAAGATACGTTGCCGAGGATATGTCATTTAGAATTAAACTAATGGACAAGCATTCTAGTATAGAGGTACACCATGGATCATTATCCAGGGAAAGCAGGGAAAATGCAGAAAATGACTTTAAATCAGGAAAATTAAAGGCATTGATATGTACATCATCACTTGAGCTTGGTATCGATATAGGCACGGCTGAGATGGTAATTCAATTTAACTCACCAAGGCAGATAAATAAACTTTTACAGCGCATAGGCAGGTCTGGTCACAGCCTCGAAAAAGTTTCTAAGGGCCTTGTTGTTTGCAATGATATAATAGAATTAGAGGAGGCCATGGCCATTGTTGCAAATGCACTTGATGGGAAATTAGAAAATGTCTTAATAAGAAAAAACTCGCTCGCAACTGTTGCAAATCAGATCATGCTGGAACTTTATTACAAAAAGAAGCTTGATTACATGGAGTTTTATAGGACAATAACAAGGGCTTATCCATTTAAGGATCTAAGCCTTGATGATTATATATCTGTAATAAACTTCCTTGCATCAATAAGGAAAATAATAATAGACAATGATAAAATTATAAAAAGGTATTCAATATTAAATTATTATATAAACAATATATCAATGATACCAAGTGAAAAAACATACCGGGTTATAGACCAGATAAACAAAAAATTTATAGGAACTTTAGATGAAAAATATGTTGTCAATGAGGTCGAACCAGGCTCATACTTTGTAATGAAAGGCTCAACATGGCGTACAGTAAGAATAGACAACGAAAAGATACTTGTTGAACCATTCAACACTGCCGCAATAGCACCTCACTGGACAGGCGAGGAAATACCAGTTCTATACAAAGCTGCATCCAGAGTATCATACAATAGAAAGCATCGTATTATAATGGATTTTCTTGATGATAAATCCAAAATGCATCTTGAACAATGGTATAAAAATGATCTCGCAACGGAGGATAACATAATAATTGAATCGCAAAACAATGAGATAATAATACAAATACTTCTTGGAACTATGGGTAACTTTGCGCTTGCAGAGATACTAACAGGCCTAATGACCTCAATAACAGGGGAATCCGTTGAGATGGACTATTCACCATATCATATATATCTAAGATTAAACAGAAGCATGGAGAGCTCCCAGGTCATGAATATTATAAAAGGCATAGACACAAAAAATCTCTTTGGTTACATTAAGGCATCCGCACGGAGGTCAAGATTTTTCAACACAGTTTTTCTATACGAGGCCAGGAAGTTTGGTGTTATATCAAATGATGCTGATATAAGCAGAATAAGGCTTGAAAAGATAATAGAATCATATTTAAACACACCACTGTACGAGGATTCGATACGAAAACTGACTTTTGATTACATGGATATAGAAATATTAAAAAATTATCTTGAGAATATAGATAAAGTAAAATTTACATTAAAAAATAAAATATCTGATGGCTCAAAGGCTTTTATTTCACATTATTCTGAAAGGATTATGCCGTTAAAGCCAACAAAGGTGATCATTGATTCAATAAAGAACAGAATCCTTAATGAGGAGGTAATACTGCTATGTACATCATGTGGAAATGTAAGAACACTAAAGGTCAAAAACATAGATTCTGTGAAATGCCCGGTATGTGGATCATACCTTGTTGCGGCAATATCAAAATTCGATAAGGAAATGCTATCAAAGAATGATGCAAAGACAATTAGAAGAATAAAAAAGAATGCACATCTTGTAAAGGAAAAGGGCATAATCGCAGTTATGGCAATGGCGGCACGTGGCATAGGCCCGGAAACTGCATCAAGAATACTTGAGGTTTCATACATAAACGAGGATGATTTTATAATTTGCTCTTTTGGAATTATGGGGAAGAGTAAACTAAACGATAGGTTATTAAACGCTTTTATTTCTTCGTCATTAGCTGAAGATAAACATTGCAAACTGATTTTTGTCGGCAAAAAAGAGGGCGGCGATTACGGCAAGAATATTTCGGAAACAATAAAAGAAAGTGGCATAAAAGACAGGGTCATAATAACGGGATGGACAGATTTGGATATGTTTCGCGCTTATTTGTCCGCCGCGGACATCGCCGTGCAGATACGCTGTTTATCGAGAGGTGAAACTTCGCCAGCAATTTTGGATTGCATGAATTACGGGCTTCCCGTTATAATAA
>JAKAYN010000155.1 GCA_021826785.1 Thermoplasmata archaeon
ATAAAAGAATTAAAAAATGAGAATAAAAGAAATCCACCAATTTTAAGCTTTTGTATGCTGTTCTCAGCATCCTTTCTTGACATGCCACGAGATGCAAGAGTGTCTATAACTGTTTCTATTTCAGGTGGCCTTTTATTCTCATTTTTTAATTCTTTTATTACATCCATAATGAGCTCGGCCTCATTTCTCTGCCTCGAGCTCATGCCAGTATTTAATATATCAATATCGACCTTTCCATTTATTGCCGAAACATCCTTTAAATAATAATCAACTATGCTCTTTGCAAGCAAGGCGTCTGACTCTGTTACAATGCTCGAAAGCCTGGCCCTGGCAGCAGCCTCGGCAAGCCTTATTGTTGATTCGAGCTGCCTAGCCGTTATCGGTATTGAATCAACCCCAGAGGATCTTGTATTAACGTATTCTTCTCTAAGTATCTTTATAGCCTCTTCCGATAACCTTGGAAAAATCCTGTTCTTAGCGTAAGAAATGTACTTTCTTATAAGATCCTTGTCTATTTCAGGTATGTATTTTTCCTCATCAGGTATTTCTATATTTATATTTGTATTTTCTATGCTCCTGTATATTTCACCTATTCTATGCGTCATTAATATGTGCTCGGCAAGCCTGGAATCATTCTCCCTATTAGGTGTGTCAACCAGCTTAAATATTATATCAAATCTTGAAAGCAATGGCGGTGGGAAATCAATCTGTTCGGCTATTGTTCTTGTAACATCGTACCTTCCAAATTTTGGATTGGCAGCTGCCAGTATTGAACACCTTGATTTTAAAGTTGCCATGATTCCTGCCTTTGATATGGTTACAGACTGCTGCTCCATGGCTTCATGCATTGATGCTGTATCCCTCTGATCCATCTTATCAAGTTCATCTATTGCCGCAAAACCGTTATCTGCTAGAACCAGTGCACCAGCTTCAAGAGTCCAGCGTCCCTCACCAAAATCATCACGGACTGCGGCTGCGGTTAATCCTGCTGCGCTGGAACCCTTGCCAAAGGCAAAAACACTCCTAGGTGCAAGAGAAGTCATATATCTTAATAGCTGTGATTTTGCTGTTCCTGGATCACCAACCATTAAAATGTGTATATCGCCGCGTATTGTTGTACCGTCCTTTAAAACCTTTCTAACACCACCAAAGAGCTGCAGAACCAGGGCCTTTTTTATGACATCAAGACCGTATATAGATGGTGCTATTGACATTGCAAGTTTATCTATTATATCAGGATATGAGGCAAGCTTTTTTATCTTTTCTTCATCATCATCTGTGATTCGTATATCCTCAAAATCCTTTGTTTCCTTTTTAAAATTGTTGGCATATAAAAATATATTAAATTCCGTTAATTTTATTGACCCTATGAACTTCTGGTCTGCCTTTAGTATTCCGTATATTGTTACACGATCACCTGGAAATATCTTTCCTGTAATATCATCCTCCATTATAACGGTCATTCTCTGTGGCTGTGATGTACCGTCCAGTGTATCAGGATTCTCCTGTATTTCAAGCTTCTGCGTATCTATAAATGTTGATTGATCTATCTCTAAAATAAATTTGCCATGATAGTTGCAGCTATGGCAGTTTGTGGGCTCATTCATCTTTCTGTAATACTCTGTTTCGGCATTTATTGCACCACAGTTGGGGCATCTAAATGCTGCAACATCAAGTCTGGGCAAAACCTCTGTGTTCTTTCTTATTATGCCTGTAACAGATATAAATGTATCAACATTTGTGCTTCTCACATTTCTTATATCGTATTTGAAATTTCTTTCTGGTATATCCTTTAAACGTATGTTAAGCCTGTTTATCTTTTCACGTGTCTTGCCAATGTAGCTTTTTAAATAGGTCTCACCTGCAGATAGATATGTAACAGGATCCTTTCGTATATTATCGGCAAAATCAATATCAAACGATGATAAGTCCTTATATGATATGTAAAGAGAGCGCTCATCTGGATACCGTTCTCTAAGCCTATTAATATCACTCTCGTAATCGTAAATATCGAAAAAATCAGCCCATTTCTTAATAATTATATCTATTTCAGCCTGCTCAACCATAAATATAAGTTATAATGCTCTATGAGTATTTATTATTTTAGATACAAGTCAAAAGAAATTTATATAAATAAAAGATACTGGCATGGCGCCGTCGTAGCTCAGCCTGGTAGAGCGCGTGCTTGGTAAGCACGAGGTCGCGGGATCGAATCCCGTCGGCGGCTTTTATGCATAATACAATGTTATTGCTATTGAACCTATGTCTGCACCGTTCTCAAGGGCCTTAACAATCTTTACGTTTCTCTTTAAGCTCTTTATTTCTTCCTTAATGGCCATTCTAAGCGGCTTGAAGAGCTTCTCGCCCTCAAATGATAATCCACCACCTATTATTATGACCTCTGGATCCAATATATTTATAAGGTTTACTATGCCAAACGCTATATAATATATTGTCTCCTCAACCATTAATTGCGCAAACATATCGCCCTTGTCCATGGCCCTAAAAACGGCCTTGGCGTCTATCTCAGATGATCTTAACTTTGAAAGTTCAGTTGAATCTCTTAGTGCAGTTATATTCTCCATTGTGCGCCTTGCAAGGCCCTTACCTGAGGCTATGGTTTCCCAGCAACCCCTCCTTCCACAGCCGCAAACAGCACCGTTTGGCATTATTGCCATGTGGCCAACCTCGCCGGCCATGCCGTGAGATCCTTTGTATAGCTTTCCGTTTATGAATATTCCTGCACCTATACCCGTGCTTAATGTTATATATATAAAATTATCAACGTTTTTACCAGAGCCAAAGATCCTTTCAGATATGGCAGCAGCCGCAGCATCGTTGTCAAGATAAACAGGAACATTGAAATGGTTTTCAAGTGGTTTTTTTATGTTAAAATTCTTCAGACCTATGATATTCGGAGAAGCCACAATTATACCGTTCTTTGAATCAACGGGCCCGGCAAATATTATACCAATCTTGTCTATGTTTTCTATATGATTTTTTCGTAACAACTCTTCACCCATGGCAATTAGCTCCGCTGAAAGCCCCTCCTTGCCGTATTCCTTTAATGTACGCTTTCTTAGTGTATCATGAATTTTTCCAGTTTCATCTCCAATAACAGCGGAAATCTTGGTTCCGCCAACATCATAACCAAGTATAAAGCCCA
>JAKAYN010000156.1 GCA_021826785.1 Thermoplasmata archaeon
TATACTCTGGAAAAGTGTATGATAATATGCATGATGCCTCAAGTGCTGCTGTTTTTGTCATTATTATTATATCGCCCTCTGAGGCGTTTTTTGTTGTTATATAATTATCACCGTAGCCCATTAAGGTTACACCGCCAAGCATTGGATAGTTAACACCGGCATATCTGGCAGTGTGACCGGTAACAACCATAACATCATATTTTTTTGCCTCATCGTTTACAACAGTCCATATTGTATTAAAATCATCATCACTCATCGATTCGGGTAGATTAAGGTCTATGCTCATGTACATTGCAGGTATTCCGGATGTATAAATATCTGAAAGTAGTATGTGAAAACCAAACCATGCTGCCTTTTTAAGCCCAAAAACAGGATCTATGTAAAATGGATCAGTTGTAACTGCAAGGTATTTGCTTCCAAGCTTTATAATGCCAACATCAACTCCATTTTCGGGAGGTACAACAACCTCATTTCTTAATGAACCTATCCTGTTTATTATGTTTTTCTCAAAAAATTCTCTTGATATTTTTCCTGTCATTTTATCCTCCAGAAATGATTTAATGGTCCATAGCCCTTGCCCATTGGAAACGAATTTAAAATTGCACCCTCGATGTATTCCTTTGCAAGGGCTATTGCATCATCTATCTTTTTACCCATGGCAAGATATGCGGCTATTGCCGAAGACAAGGTATCACCGGTTCCATGAGTATTCTTTGTGTATATCCTTTTATCAGAATAATATGAAAATTCTCCGGTGTAAAGCACATCCTGTGATACATCAGAGTTCATGTGGCCGCCCTTAACAAGGGCAAATGCACCTGTCATTTCGTATATCTTTCTGGCAGCACTTTTCATATCATTCAAATTTAATATTTTAATCCCAGTTATTACCTCAGCCTCAGGTATATTTGGTGTGACAAGCGTTGCAATGCTCATAAGCTTATTTATAAGAGTGTTTATTGCATCCTCCTTTAATAGCCTAACACCTGTTTTTGAAACCATAACAGGATCGACAACTATGTTTCTTACATTGTATGATTTCATCTCATTATAAACAGTGTTTATTATTCTCTCAGAAAATAGCATGCCGGTCTTTGCGGCATCGGTTCCTATATCGCTCAATATTTCATAGAATTGATCCTTTATAAAATCATCAGGCAGTTCATATATGGATTTTACAGAAACACTGTTCTGCGCTGTTAATGATACTATAACTGCGGTCCCAAAGACCTTAAGTGCAGTTAGCGTTTTTAAATCGGCCATTATGCCTGCACCGCCACCCGAATCTGTTGATGCAACGGTCATTACTCTGGGTATCGTAATATTGAATTATACAATATTATTTAAAAATTTTTTAATGTTCATATTAAAAAGAAAAAAATAATATTGAATTCATTGATAGTAATTTATGAAAAGGATCATGAAGGGCTTAGATAAATTTATAAGCTATCATGAGGCATTGAAAAGAATAGATTTAAAATTAAACATTGAAAAGGAGGAAATAAAAATAGAGGATTCATTAAATAGGATTGCTGCGGTAGATATTATATCAAATAATTTTTTACCTGAAAAAAATAAAAGTGCCGTTGATGGATATGCAATAATATCAGATGATACAATAAGCGCCTCTGAGGAAAATCCTGCAAGATTAAAAATAAAACATTCCATAAGACCAGGTGAATCCCCAGGATCAATATCAGATGGGGAATGTGTCGAGATATATACCGGTGCGTGCATTCCAATTAATGCTAACGCTGTTGTTAAGGTTGAGGATACAAAGAACATTAATGATTTATTATTCGTATATAGATATGTGCAGGCAGGTAAAAACATATTTAAAATTGGTGAAGATATAAGTCCAGGTTTTAATATTATTAATAAAAATTCATTTATAGGGCCACAACACATATCAGCAATGTTTTCAATAAATATCGATAAAATAATCGTTTATAAAAAAATAAGGATTTGCATTATAAATACCGGTGATGAGGTATATTACGGATCCATTAGGAATTCCACAGGCTATCTGTTAAAGTTTTTTTACTCATTGCCATATATAAATGTTAAAGATCCAATTGTTTGCAGGGATAACGATAAAGAGATAGAAAATGCAATTAATGAAAATATAAATAAATGCGATATTATGATAATCACAGGTGGAAGCAGCCTTGGCAGATATGATTTAACAACAGACATATTATCAAAACTTGGCAAATGCATATTCTCCGGAGTCGCAATAAAACCAGGAAGAACTGTTTCACTCTTTAATTTGAATAATATACCTGTAATATCATGCTCAGGTTTACCGGTTGCAGCGCTGCTGTCTTCCTATTTTATAATATCAAAAATTATGAAAAACACGTTTAATATAAACATTGAAAAACCAGTATTTGGAAGGATATCTACGAATGTATCAAACAGCATAGGATTCACAAAATTTCAGATTTGCAGAGCATATATTTCAAATGGTAATTTACTAATAGAACCATTGAAAACCACAGGTTCAGGCCTCATATCAAGCATTATAAACGGTAACTCATTTATAATATTAGATGATAATATTGAGGGCATTGAAAAGGATTCAATGGTAAAAGCATACATGATTGGTGATATGAAATGGGAATGATATTTCACAATTTAATTGATTTAAACGAGGCATTTTCAAGGCTAAAAAACGTGTTTAAAATAAATGATACTGAAGTTATAGATATATCCGATGCCAGCGGAAGGATATCTGCAGAGGATGTCTTTAGCAGCAGGCCACTGCCATTGTACTCAAGGGCGCAGGTTGATGGTTACGCTGTCATTCACGATGATATATCAAGTGCGGATTATAATAAACCTGTAATTTTAAAACTTGCAGGTGAAACCAGGATAGGCGAGACCGCTATAAAACATCCAGGCCATGGCTACTGCATTAAGGTACCGACAGGTGGGATAATACCAGTTGGTGCTGATGCCATGGTACCGTTTGAGGATACCGAGTACGATTCAGGTTATGTAAAATTTCTAAGCCCTGTGCCAGTTTTTAATGAGATATCAAACTCAGGTGTTGACCTGATTTCAGGTGATCTCATATTAAATCGCTATAATATGATAGATGAAAGGGATATAGCAGTTCTTGCATCTACCGGCATATCAAAACTTAATGTGCTCAGGAGAT
>JAKAYN010000157.1 GCA_021826785.1 Thermoplasmata archaeon
TTTATTCGCAATTCTGACAGCCTCGTTAAGGTCTTCGGGTTCAATGTATTTAAGATATCCATCATCACGCCCCAGTGACATTGATGCTATTGATTTTATCCTGTAATGATTAAGCCATCTTATTTCAAGCTCATGCCTTTTCTCTGCATATGGCGTTATTGTATAAATTTTGTTTCCATACCTTTTAATGTTTTTTATTATGCTTTCAGTTGAGAATATTACAGGAACATTAAAGAATGATCTAATAAATTTAATTCCATCATCATAGAAAGCACCGTAAGACCTTGCGTAAATAATTATATCGCAGTCGCCTAAAATATCGCTTGCCATTTCCATATGCTCTTTAATTAATTTTTTTTCATTATCATTAAAACCATGGCCAGGCACATATTCCATAACATATTTTTTAACACCATATCCAAGATTTGAAAAGGTATTAACATATTCAGAATCAAATCTTGGGTGCTCTGATGATATTATAATTCCTACGGATTTTTTCATATTTGTCAATGAAAATTATCATTATGATATATAAATATAACATATGAATATAACAATTTAAAACTCAGGGAATCACAATTTTATATAAAATTTATATAAAAATTTTTTATTGTTTGTATGCAACAATTTATATAAACATTAAATTTAAAGTTTTATGGTTAATTATGAGATAATAGGAAATGATGTGCAGTACCTTAAAACGGTTTTAAACGAGGGTGAATCAATATATATAGAACCTGGCCATTTGATATATAAAAACCCATCTGCAAGGCTTGACGTCAGAGCCGGTGGTCTTCGTGGTGCCTTTTCTCATATACTTGCCGGATCAGACGTTTTTCTTTTAAAGGTTGACGGTCCTGGTGAGGTTGCCACTGCAGGTTTTCTTCCAGGAAAAATCTTTAAGATTGAATTAAACAACAGCTCTATATTTGCGGAATTCAATGCCTTTCTTTGTATGGATTCAACAGTAAATTATTCTTCAAGGTTTGCAGGCATATGGCAGGGTATATTTGGTGGCGAAGGACTCTTTCTTGAAAAATTCAGCGGTACCGGCTCAGTAATGTTGCACGGCCACGGGCAGGTCATAGAAAAAGAATTAAAAACCGGTGAGGAAATCCAGGTTGAGCTAAGCCATGTTCTGGCCTTTGAGGATACCGTAGATTACAATGTAACAAGAATCGGCGGACTTAAGACAATGCTGCTTGGCGGTCTTGAGGGTGAAGGACTTTTCTTTGCAGACATGCGCGGTCCTGGCAGGGTCTGGCTTCACAGCATATCTTTATTCCAGCTTGCTGCAAAGCTGGCTACAAGGTAAAAATCCAAATTTATTATATTTTAAATATAATGATTTATTATATATTTCATAATTTAAAAATTAATACATTATTCCAAAATCGGACGGAACCTTTTCCTCATCAATGTAACCAAAGCCATATTTTGTTAACTCGCCAATACCTGTATTTAGAATATTGTTGATCACCCTGTTATCGGCCATAACTGTGAATTTAATCATTGATGCTTTTTCCATTTTATTATCTATTTTTAGATTTACAGTCCTGAAATGAATAATCTTTATAAGATCTATTTCTGGTTCCAATCCATTAATATCACGATACTTTTTTATTATGTCTTTTTTAACCTCTGTTAGGAAATTAATGTTCTCCGCATCAATATATTCTTCATTATGTTTAATTATTACGGGTGATCTTGATATCATGTTTGATATATTAAATGTGGATATATTATCATCAAGTCTAAAGGATCTTACAGTTAAAGGTCCAATTCTCACATTGTTTGAGCCAAGATAATCTATTATATCGTTTATTATATTATCAAAATTGCTTGATATGTATAATCTATATTTTCCCGTGTATATTAACCCGTTTTTAACCATCCCAATGTAAGGTATTGGATGGCTACCACTGAAATCCGGCGTATCATTGATTATGGCTTTTCTTACTGAATTTCTTGTTTTTCCAATCTCAACCATTAAATTACCAAGGAATTTATACAAATCACAGTAAGAGATAGCTTTTTTGTTCTGCGATAGTTCAATGATAACCCTCATAAATATCAATTTTTTAATGGTAAATAAATGAAATCAAATTGCAGTATATTGCCTTTTTATGTATATGTTGCAAATATTTAAATAAAAGTTGCATTATTGTACATATAGATGGAAAAATATGCAATATCCTTACTGGGCTACGATAAAAAGATTGTTTTAATGCCATTGATGGAATACCGTTTATCATTGATAGATTATTATGTGCTTTTAACAACGGAAGACGAAAAGTCAAAATCTCTTATAGAAGAAATCTCATCTGCACTTTTAAATTTCAATATAACAGTTAAACCAGTATGGATAACTGATATCTATGATTTTTATGATATTTACGTTACAATAATGAGCATTGTTAATAAAATAGGTTGCATGCCATCATGGATAAACTGTTCTGCAGGTACCGGAGTTGGTGTTTCTGCAATGGTAGTTTTTGCCCTTCAGAACGGAATAAAACTCGTTTCATACTCAAAGGGGAGTAACAAAACAAGGATAATAAAAGTCGAGGTCATGGAAAGATTTCTTAAATATGCAAACACTGAAAGCCCAATATTTAAAAGCATATCGGATGGCAATAAAACAATAGCTGAAATATCATCAAATCTAAAGATTGATAAATCAACAGTTTCAAGAAAGCTAAAAAAACTTAAAAATTTAAATCTTATAAATATAAAAAGGGATGGCAAAAAGTACATTGTTGATGTAACAGAGACCTGGAGAAAGATCATAGATGGCTGTAAATAATATTTATAATATTAGGATTTTAGAATATTTAAAATGAATGGCATTAATAAAATTTATGTTCCGATTTTATTGTTTTTATAATCTGTTTTTATGCATTAAAATATGAAAATATCATCAAATAAAAGTTATGCTGAAATTTCAGCTACTGGTGCATATTTAGAGTCTCTTGTTATTAATAATGAAAGAATAATAGACAAAAGCCAGGACGAAAATGATACACACGGTGGTGCTGCCGTACTTTTTCCATTTGGCAACAGGATAAGAAACGCTGAATATACATATGATAATAAAAAGTACAGTCTTCCAAAAAATAATGGTAAACATAGCATACACGGTCTTGTCAGAAAC
>JAKAYN010000158.1 GCA_021826785.1 Thermoplasmata archaeon
TTCCGATCTCTCATCAATACTTTTAAAGGAGGAAATAGTAAAAAGGCTTGAGGATATCGATTATTTCCCGGAGGCATCGCACCATGAGGTTGCACCGGGACAGCATGAAATAGATGTTAAATATGCAGATGCGCTAACAATGGCTGATCGTTTAATAGTTATAAAGAGTATTGTAAAGGACGTTGCAGCAAAGCACGGTTACTATGCAACTTTTATGCCGAAACCAATAAAGGGCATTAACGGCTCAGGCATGCACGTGCACCAGAGCATATTCAACGGCGATAACAATGCATTCTACGATGAAAATAACAGGTATGGCCTCAGCAAATATGCACTTTCATATATAGCCGGAATACTTAAGAATATAAAGGGTGCGTCACCAATACTTGCACCGCTGGTCAATTCATATAAAAGGCTTGTTCCAGGATATGAGGCACCTGTATACATATGCTGGGCCAATAAAAACAGGAGCGCACTTATAAGGGTGCCGGCACCATCTGGCAATGCCAAGAGGATAGAGCTAAGATTTCCAGATGCCACAGGAAACCATTACCTGCAGTTTGCGGTTATGCTTGGTATGGGCCTCGATGGCATAGAAAACAGGGTCGAGGTACCCGATCCGGTTGAGAGAAACGTCTTTGAGATGCCATTAGATGAGAGAACGGAACTTGGTATAGAAACAATGCCAGGATCACTTGGCGAGGCAATAAAGGAAATGGAAAAGAGCGAAACAATAAAAAACATTCTTGGTGAGCATATATTTGAAAACTACATAAAATTAAAGAAGATTGAATGGGAGGATTACACAACTTATGTAACTGACTGGGAGATAAAAAGGTATCTTGAGGTTTATTGAACCTCTATATCTATATTATCACCATCTGATATTTTTAGGTTTTCTACATGCATAACTGATTTTATAATATCAGCCGATTCGTTGATGATTTTATAATTGCCAACTAAGGATATTGATATCGGTGCCGCCATTGATAATTTCATGCTGCTTTTTATTGCCCTGATACGGTTTATTATATCTATTATATAATCAAACTCTGCCTCATTATTAAATATATATTTATCGTTATACTCAGGGTACCTCTCAAGTGAGACGCTCAATGAATTAGGATTAAATTCATGGTAAAGTTCCTCTGTTATAAAAGGCATTATTGGCGAGTACATTTTTATTATATTTTCCATGAGAAATCTTGAAACGGCAGCAGTCTCCTCTGGGTACCTCTTTATCTCACTTTTTATAATCTCAAGATAGTTATCGCAGAATATATTCCAGAAGAAGTTATCAAGTTCTGCCCTGGCCCTTGAGAATAAGTAATTATCCATTAAATCGGTGACAGTCCTTAATGTTTTTTCGAACTTTGTAAGAATCCAGCGGTTCGCATGGCTCTCAATGTTTTCCATGCTTCCTTTAATATTACCTGAAAGCATTAAAACCAGCCTTGCCGAATTATAAAGTTTTATTACAGTTTTTCTTCCACGGACCAGATCCTGCTCCTTTATTTTTATATTCTCGCCTGGCATGGTTGTTGATGCCCAAAATCTTAGTGCATCTGCACCGTATTTATTTATTATCTCCGCAGGCTCTATGATATTACCCTTGCTTTTACTCATCTTCTCGCCATATGGATCATAGACGTTTCCGCTTATGAAGATCTTTTTCCATGGTATCTCTTTGTAATGCAAATATGATCTTAGTATCGTTGTAAATGCCCATGACGTTATTATATCATGTCCCTGGAATCTTACATCAGCAGGATAAAGATCCATGCGGTTTATATGCATTAAATAAAGAGTAACGCTTATTGAAGATGTTGCCCAGGTATCCATAACATCTGTTTCTGGCTCAAGATTATGTGAACCGCACTTGCATACCTTATCTATTTTTGAAATCCTTGGGTCAACAGGTAGCTCTGATTTTTCTGCAAGCACTATCTCACCGCAGTCTCTGCAGTACCATACCGGAAATGGTATGCCATAGTACCTCTGCCTTGATATACACCAATCCCATTTAAGGCCTGATACCCAGTTTTCATACCTTGTCTTCATGTAATCAGGTATCCATTCTATTTTGCTTCCAAGATCCAATAATTCGTTTTTTATGTCAAGATCTTTTATGTACCACTGTTTACTTATTATTATTTCCACAGGTGTGCCACATCTCTCATGTGTGTTTACTGAATGCTTTATCCTCTCAGTTTTTATTAAATAATTGTTCTCCTTTAGTTTTTTTATTATTTCTTTTCTTGCATTCTTTACAGTTAGATTATTAATTATCATTCCATCGTTGATTAAATCATTTTTTATTATTATCCTTGTTCCAGGATTGTACTTCCTCCAGAGTTCGAGATCGTGCTGATCGCCGAAGGTACACAGCATCTCGGCACCTGTGCCAAAGTTCATGTCTATGGATTCATCGGCTATGACCTTTACCTTATAATTATATAATGGTACATTCACCTCTCTGTTTATTATATTTTTATATCTATCATCATTTGGATTAACAACCAGTGCAACGCATGCACCTAAAAGTTCAGGCCTGGTTGTTGCTATCTCTATTCCATCGAAATTTATGTAAACAAGATCCGTATCTATATCGACATCCTTCATATCTATCTGCGATATTGCGGTGTTGCATGTTGGGCATCTTATAACAGGTGCTTCAGCGCGGTATGCCCTGTTATTTAATACAAGGTCTATAAAAAGTGACTGTGATATTTTTGTCGAAAACTCAGATGATGTTTCTATGTAATTTTTAAAATCGCAGCTCAGGCCAAGGTCGTACCAGTTTTTTAATAATATTTTTTCTGCCTCCCTGCTTGAACTTCTGCATATGCTTATGTAATCGCCTAGCGGCGTATTGTTTATTGTTACACCCTTTTCCTTTTCAACGTATCTTTCCGTTGGCAATCCGTTATCATCGAAGCCCCATGGATAGTAAACACTGTACCCTTTCATTCTCATGTACCTTGCCATAAAGTCCTGATGTGGATATGAATAAGCATGGCCCATGTGCATTTTACCTGATACTGTTGGTGGTGGTGTATCTATTATAAATATCCTTTCACCTGGCTTAAACTTAAAAACATCATTTTTGAACCAGTAATCTTTCCATTTATTCTCCATTTCGTTTATATCAAGC
>JAKAYN010000159.1 GCA_021826785.1 Thermoplasmata archaeon
GTTGAAACTGAAATAGAGGAAGATGACATAGTACAGGAGCTATTCTGGAACATGGCAAGAAATTATAACGAGCTTTATGAGGGGATGGAGCTTGCCAAGGAGCTTGATGTTGATATATCAATACATGCACCATACTATATGGACATGTTATCGGATGACGAAATGGCAGAGAAGTCAATAAGCCATTTAAAATGGGCCATAATAATAGGAAAGGCCATGGGCGCAAAGCGTGTGATAACACATACAGGCTTTTACCATGCTGGTCGTGAGGAGAGCATGTCAAGGGCAATTTCAATATATTCTGATATATTAAAGGCGTATCCAAGAAGTAAAGGTTATCCTTATATAGGTGTTGAGGCGACAAGCAAGAGTGATATTTTCGGTACAGTTGAGGAATTATTATACCTTGCAAAAAGCGTGAATGGCATAGAGCCAATACTAAACTTCCCTCATATACACTCTGTGACAAATGGCTCTTTGATAGAACCATCAAATTTCAGTGAGCTTATTGAAAGGTTCCTGCCATATGCACATGGTGATCTTTACACGGAGTTTGCAGGTGTTGATTATGAAAATGGTAACGAGGTTAAGATTACCGCAATAAAACATGGAGACCTTAAATTCGAAACCCTAGCCGAGGTGCTTTCTGTTTTTGACAATGAGATGACTATCATATCAATGTCCCCACTTTTGGAGCATGATGCACAGTACATGCAGTTAATGTACATGAGATCCCTGCTTAAAAAGTATCAGAAGAAGAGTGTGAAGAGGTGATTTTTATGGTAAGAGATTATCCTGTTAAAAAGAATATTAAGTTAAGTACTGAATTTATATATGAAACTGTAAAAAATGTTACTGGAAACGCCGAGATCTTAAATGAGCATATAAAATCTAAATACCCAGGAATGAAGAGCATGGATCTATGGACAGATGGAAAAAAATTATATGCAGAGACTGAAACTGATAGAACCTATCAAAATCCAATGGAAACAATAAAGATATACAATGATTTAATAGAGAGGCTCACGGGTTACACTGCAAAGGAAAGAAAAAAGTTGATGTCAAAATAGATAAATTAAAATGTAACATTTATATAAGGCTACATGCTTAAATCAATAAAAAGGTTTCAAATCCCAATTTATATAATAGTTTCAATAGTATCGCTTTTCTTCTTTGTAATAAGCTCAGATTATCTAATATTTGGAAATACATCAATTCAAAGAAACGTTCATATTATTATAGGAAATTATTACTATTATTTATTCGCCGTTTCCCTAATATTTCTAATATACGGTCTTTATGAATCATATTCAAGTATAAGGGACACATTTTATTTCAATAAATACATAGATAGCGAAAGTAAAAGGGTTTTTATGGAAAATTTAAGCAGACTTGAGAACATATCAAAGAAGTTCGACGGATCTTACGAGGAAAGACTTGATGAGGCAAAGAAAAAATGGAAATTAAAGAGCCTTAAATAGAATTATTTATAATATTTTTTACAAATTGAGGAAGATAAAATGCCCCTTTTAATATATCCTCATTAAAATACTTTCCAGGCTTGATTATATCCTTTCTTTGCTTTATTTCAGACTTTGATGCCATTGTAAATGACCATAGTCCGCTTGGATATGTCGGTATAAAAGCTATGTATGTTTTTACATTGTCAAATACTGATTTCATACCTTTTGTTGCCATTTTCAAAGCCTCTGGCTGGTAGTATGGCGAGCCTGACTGTGTAACTATTATTCCGTCATCGACAAGTTTTGATCTTGCATTTTCATAAAAATTTCTGTCAAATAGGCCCTCTGCTGGACCAACAGGGTCAGTTGAATCAATTATAATTAGATCAAATAATTCATTTGTATCCTTTATATATTTTATTCCGTCACCAATTATTAGCTCAACATTTTTATTGTCAAATGAGCTTGCCAGATCTGGAAAGTATTTTTTTGATATTTCAACAACGTTCTGATCTATTTCAACGTTAACAATTCTTTTTATGCCCAGGTTAAGAAGCCTCTTTGCAGCACCTCCATCACCGCCGCCTATGATAAGTGCACTTTCAGATCTTGCAGTGCAGTAGTAAGGAACCATTGTTATCATTTCGTGGTAAATGTATTCATCTTTTTCAGTAAGCTGAACAGTTCCATCTATTGATAAAAGCTTTCCAAAATCGTATGTATTGAATAGGTCTATTCTCTGGTAATCCGTTTTAACAGAAAGCAGTTGATCCTGTACCCTGAATGAGAGCTGCAGATTATCTGAATATCTTTCTGAAAACCAGTTTTCGATTAATCTCATGGAATGGCATTTTTAAAAGATATATAATTTTATTTATATCTTTATAAGCTCTATTGAAAGTTTATCAGCAGCCTCCAAAGCCAATGATCTTAGCCTTGATGGTGATCCCTTCCAGTCTATTAATATAAAAGAACAGTTCTCCGTCTTTTCAATGCTTTCTATTATTTGATTATCTTTTATATTATCTGAAACATATTTTGGTATTATATGACCTATGTTAACATCGTTGTTAAAAAAATAACTTGATATCTTTGGTGCGTAATGACCACCACCAATGCCTATGCCGGTTTTAAAATTTTTTACATTTCTTTCAATTACAGATCTTGCCATTATTTCAAGTATATCCTCTTTATTCCAATCTTCACTTGTTGTTCCTATCTCTATGAAATATGCCTTATTTTTTATATATGGCCCGTGATGCGTCGCCTCAAAGGTAACATTATAATTATTATCATTGTAAAGTTCTCTTATCTTTCTTAATGATGCTGACATATCAAAAGGTGCACTTGGAACTAAAATATTATCATAGCCACCAAGCTCTGCCTTCCTGTAATTTCCTATGGCATGTACCGTCAATGACTTTATACCTGCAGATGATGAATGCCTTGAAAGGAATATTACAGTATTTTCATCAGCTTTTTCCATGTTGTGATATATATGAAGATCGTCAATAATTTTTAATTCAAAATTATGATTTTTATATTCATTATCATTTATCCTTGTAAAATTATAAATATTTATAATCTTCTCAGCCATCAGCATGCTTGCCTCATCC
This sequence comes from Thermoplasmata archaeon, assembly GCA_021826785.1. GTDB lineage: Archaea > Thermoplasmatota > Thermoplasmata > Thermoplasmatales > Thermoplasmataceae > Picrophilus. Next base: position 3,080 of record JAKAYN010000159.1, read on the forward strand.
ATTTTAGAAGCTATGATAAGATCCATCTTTGATAATATCATTATGATATTTTAATTATTAACCA
>JAKAYN010000160.1 GCA_021826785.1 Thermoplasmata archaeon
CCTGACCTTAAAACTGATCCATTTTTCATTGCTATAATATCATCGCAAAGCATGTATGCAAGATTAACATCGTGAAGAACAATTATAACTGTTTTGCCGGAATCCCTCATGCCTTTTATTATTCTAAATAAATGCACCTCGTGATTTGGATCAAGAAAGGTATTTGGCTCATCCAGCATTACAATCTCTGGATCACTGTACATTATTGCAGCCATCATGACAAGCCGCTTCTCACCACCGCTAAGCCTGTTAAAATCGCTGTTTAAGATACTTTTTATATCCATAATATCTATTATATTTTCTAGGAATTCATTGTCATGATCTTTGCTGTACCTGGCCATTTCAATTACGTCTATGGCCTTTAGATTCATTGTTGTTGGTAACTCCTGAAATAGTATTCCAACAAGCCTCGCACGCTCAATGTTTGAAAGAGATTTAACATCATGACCATTTATGTAGATATGGCCAGACCAGTTGTTTATGTAATTTATCATTATGCCAAGCAGCGTTGATTTTCCGGATCCATTTGGCCCAATTATGCCTGTGATTTTCCCATCATATATTTTTATCTTGTCTATTTCTAATTTAAAGTTTCCTGCCTTGTATTTTAATTCATTTATATCAACTGGCAAGCCGCTCACCTGATATCTTATTTAATATATAAATAAAGAATGGTACTCCCATAATGCCTGTAATTATGCCTATTGGAATCACAACGCCAGGAACGACTATATGAGCTATATCATTAGCTGACATAAGTATTATTGAGCTTATTACTGCAGAGACAGGTATTACATATTTATTTCTACCACCAAAGAGTATTCTTGATATATGCGGTGTTACCAGGCCAACAAAGCCTATCAAACCGCTGATTGAAACAACCGCAGATACGCTAATACCAACAAGTATAAATGATATAAACTTTGTTCTCTCAACATTTACGCCTATGGAATGCGCATACCTTTCACCTATGCCTATTGCATCAAGTTCGTTTGAATAAAAATACAGGATTATTGAGATAATAATAACTATTATTGATACCGGAATTAAATTACCATATGTTATTCCTTGAAGTGAACCCAGTAACCAAAAAAATGCCTCATTCTCGATCTTTATATCAGAAAATAGAAGAAATGCCATTACTGATGATAAAAAGAACGATATTGATATTCCCGTTAAAAGCAAATAGAGTATATTTGAGTATCCATGCCTAATTGATATAACATATATAAATACAACCGTTATCACAGAGAATATAAAAGAAAAGCTTTGAAGAAAAATAAATGAGAATAGACCAAGGAATAATGATAAAACCGCACCAAGGGCCGAACCGCTTGATATGCCTATTATGTATGGTTCTGTTATGGGATTCTTAAATATACTCTGCACAACTGCACCACCAGTGCCAAGTGATGAACCAACTATTATTGCACCAATTATCTCAGGTTCCCTTAGATAAACAACGATTTCGTATGATGAATAACGAACATGCATGTTAATTCTAAATAACTCTTCTATTAAGATGTCAAAGATCTTTGATATAGGTATGTATACAGGGCCTATAAATAGGGATGCAAAAAATATTAAAAAGAGGGTGAATAAAAGGATTATTATCTTCGTGTATACATACCGCATAGGTGCACCATTAAAGCCCATATCCCGGGTTATATTTTAATTTTATTGGAAACGCTGGTAGTGAGAGTTTTCCTATTACAGAGGGATGTATAGTAATCATGAGCCAGTAAACGGCATAAACAAACCTGAAATCCGGTTCATTGAAGAAGTTCGATATATTTTGTGTTAGCGTAAATACCATATGGTTTTTCACAGCACTTGTCTGAACAAATGGTGTTTCATTTACAGTGGAATATGGTATATAATCGTTCAATATTATCACCTGCGGATTTGAGCTCTCTATTATCTCCCTTGATATGGTGTAATAGCCATTCTCTGTTGCTATGTTTTTTAAATGAACCATGTTAAACGCATCATTTATAAATGTGTTGTTTCCCGCCGTCCAGTATCCAGGATAAAGGTAATAGAACACCGATAAATAGTTATAATTTTTCATAACTTTATTAATATCATTTATCGATTCATTCAACCACTGGTTTATTAGTGTTGCATTTCCGGTTTTGCCTGTGAGTACACCAAGAGAGGACGTCATGCATTCAATGCTGCTTATGTTTGATGGGTTATACTCAAGAAATGTGATTCCAATTGAATCTAGCTTGTTCACAGTAGATTCTGGTATTAAATCAGTACCTATAACAACCTGTGCCGATAAATTGACTATTTCTTCTATATTTGCACTCTCAAGATTGCCAGCTACCGTGATATTCTCATGTGGTGGGTAACAATCATAAACATTCCCACCGACAATGTAATTGTATGCACCAAGTGCATAGAGTGTTGACGTTGCAGCAGGATCGAGTGAAACAATCCTTGTAACTGTATGATTAAATGAGAATTTCCCGTTATACGCCTTTACAGTGATCTTGCCTGTGCCATGTTTTTGATCATGAAAATAGATGTATGATACTCCCGCTGCTATAATCACTATTGCTATTGCCAATGCGAGAATCTTTTTTGTATTCAACAAATCACCTCAATATATTTAATAAAAAGTAAATAAATTTAATATATATAAGCTTAGTGCCCAACTGTTCTATCATGAAGAACGTACCATGTGCCTATACCAATAGCGCAAAGCTTATTTTCTGAATCGTAAGCTTTTATTTCAACAACAATAGCTGTCCTTCCATTCTTTATGATATCACCAACAAATCTAAATGGTGATTTTGCCATTGGTGCCAGAAAATTTATTTTAAGCTCCTGTGTAACCTGATCCATGCCAGATGCCACAGTCATGCATGTGAAACCACCTGTATAATCCATAGCGGTCATTATCATACCGCCATGCAAAACGTTACCAACACGGATAACGTTCTCGGATATGGGAAATTCCAGTTCGACATGCCCACTAGAAACCTTTGTGAATTTAATTCCCATATAATTAAAAAGCCTATCGTTTCGCATCATTGAATTAAGCTCATCGACATCGTTATACATGTTTTTAAAATCATCAAGCCTTGTCATTTTAATGGTATATCTTTATTCGTAAAGTTCTTTTCTATGAA
>JAKAYN010000161.1 GCA_021826785.1 Thermoplasmata archaeon
ATTATATGAGGAGGATAAGCAGATGAGCGGGCTATTACCACTTACAGGAAGGGAGTTAAAGAAATGGTATAGGAATCCAACGTATTTAATAGTAAGTGTGATACAGCCAATATTCTGGGTGCTTCTATTTGGCAGTGCAATAGACATCGCAAAGTTTGCATTCCCTGGAGATCCAGTATCATCATTCTTTGATGGTGCACCAGATTACATAACATTTCTTCTCGGTGGAATATTAACAGTTTTGTCACTCTTCACTGCCATGTTCTCAGGCATAAACATAATATGGGATAGGCGTCTCGGGGTCTTAACAAGGTTCCTGGCGTCTCCAATACACAGAAGCTCAATTGTTTTCTCAAGGATGCTGGCATCCGTTGCAAAGATAGCAGTTCAGGGTGCAATATTGATAGGAATAGCAGCGGCAATACCCGATGGCCTTAAGTTTCCGCATGGATTTACAGTCTTCGATGCATTGATACTATTTACCGCAATGCTTTTAATATCCGTTATTTTCGGATCAATATTTTCGGTTATAGCAATAAAAATGACACAGGTAAACACAATCATGGGCATAGTAAATCTTGTAAATCTGCCATTAATGTTTGCAAGCACAGCTCTGTTCCCTGGTGGCATAATGCAGCCATGGCTGCAGCATGTTGCAGAGTACAATCCAATCTCATGGTCTGCCGATACAATAAGAACGGTAATAATCAATGGAAATCTAACAGCATCACAGATGCATTCTGTCGGCATGGATCTACTTTATCTATTCGTAGCGGCCGTTGCAATGATAATAATTACGTATTTTGCATCGGAAAAGGGTATACAGAATTAATTTAAATAAATTTTAATACCAATATTTTTATATACAGTCATTGAGGGACATAAGAATTGATGATAACGTTTATATTTCGAACCTTTACTGTGCCTATCTTTCAGATATAAATGCCGCTGTGGTCTCTGACCTTCACCTTGGCTTCGAGGATGAGATGAACCTTCACGGCGTTTTCCTTCCAAAGCTGCAGTTCAAGCATGTTACCGGCATAATAGACGATATAATATCAAGGTACAATCCTGATAAGATTATTATAAATGGTGATTTTAAGCAGGAGTTCTCGAGGAACCTCCCACAGGAATGGGAAGACATAAACAGGTTTATTGATAAATATCAAGATCAGGTATCATTGATTTATATAAGGGGAAACCATGATAATTATTTAATAAACATATTAAAATCAAGGGACATCAAAATTTATGATTGCTATGAGGATAATCGTTATTACATATATCATGGCGATAGAGATTTAGGAATAAAAAAGATCACAATACTTGGACATGAGCATCCTTCCATTGCATTAAGGGACCGTGTCGGTGGTGTTTTTAAAATACCAGCGTTTGTTTACAATGAGGATTATCATGTACTTATAACACCAGCAATGAGTTTCTTTTCATCAGGCACCGATGTAACGCAATCACTTTTAAGCGATGAGCATTTTACACCCGTGCTTAAAAACGTTTCAAAAAAATTTAGGGCCTATGGTATAACAGATGAATTTGGCCTTCTTGATTTTGGTTACATAGAGGATATATCAAAGAGCATGGAGATATAAATTTAAACATAAATCATATATTGTACCATGGAAATAATGAGATATAAGGTAATCGGCGAGTCAATACGAAACAACATGCTAAATGATGATTTTAAAAGGGATTTAATAATAATAGAAAACAATGTAAAAAAGAATACGCCAGTACTCATAGGCCTTGCGGGCTTCTTTGGCAGCTCTGAAAGCTTTCTAAACAGAAGCTATACAAGCATAGACTTTTTATCGGTTTTAAACATTCTATCAAAAAAATATAGCTTCATAGTAGCATTGCCAGACACAATGACATCACTTCACGGAAATCAGTATTTGAATTCACCGGCCGTTGGCAACTATGAGGATTTTATAGTAAAAGACATTTTAAAATGCATTGAAAATCTTTACGGTGAAAGGGATATATACATCTTTGGAAAATCCTCAGGCGGCTTTGGTGCCATAAATTTATCAATGAAATATGATTTATTCTCCGGATTCATAGATATATCAGGCGATTCATATTTTTATTACTCATACATAAATGATTTTCCGGTGGCATATAATATTCTTAGCAAAACTAATATAAAAGATTTTATTGATGATTTTAATAAAAAATATATTCATTCAAATGATGAGCTAACAGCAATGAATATAATTGCAATGTCAGCATTTTATTCAAGAAATTCAAGAATAAATTTGCCATTTGATTTATCCGACGGATCTTTAAATGAATACTGGAATGACTGGCTTAAACTAGATCCAGTAAATACGGTAAAGGATAATATAAATAATCTAAAAAATAAAAAAATAATATTGCAAACAGGAACAAAAGACGAGTTTAAAATGTACATAGGCATGAAGATGATAAGCAAAACACTTGAAAAAAATAACATAGAGCATATTTACATGGAATACAGTGCCGGGCACTTCAACACAAACCATTTTTACCTTGATTCAATGCCAGAAATACTTAAAAAATATTAAATTTTTAAATAAATTCGATATACCTTAATATGGATGAATCTTTTATAATAGATGTTGCAAAAAGGATAATACCATTGAAATCCGTTGGTCCATTGTCTGATGGCCCAGGCGAATCTCAAAAGGCCAATGAGATATGCAAAATAATAAAAGAGCTTGGTTATAACTATGAAAGGTATGATATAGAGGGAAGGCCAAACATCATTGTGAAGGTGGGAAACAATGAAAAAACGCTATGGATAGTTTCCCATATGGATACTGTTCCGGAGGGCGATATAAACCTATGGCATTATGATCCATACAAGGCAACGGTATCTGGAGACCTAATATACGGTCGTGGTACAGAAGACAACGGCCAGGGTATATTTACATCACTGCTTTTATTAAAGAATTTAAAACCAGATAAATTAAGATTCAACCTTGGCCTTGCCTTTGTCTCAGATGAGGAAACTGGCAGCAATTTTGGAATAAAGTATTTAATTAATAAAAACGTTTTTAATAAAAACGATCTTGTGATAGTTCCTGATTCTGGTACTTCCGATGGAAAAACAATTGAAATTGCA
>JAKAYN010000162.1 GCA_021826785.1 Thermoplasmata archaeon
GCAAGGGCAAAAAATATTGGCTGGCGTATAGATTACTTCATTGTCACACAGGACTTTATAAAAAATGTGAAGGATTCAATAATACTTGAAAATGTTACAGGATCAGATCATGCACCACTGGAGTTGCTGCTTTGAATGATATCTTTGTATATTATCTCCATTGCCCTTTTATAGTTCTCAGCATCCTTCCACATGTGTATAAAAATTATATCACCAACAAGTTTTTTTATCTCATCGATGTGTATGTTTCTATCATCTATGTAAACTATCCTTTTTTTGTCTATTTTTATGCCAATACTATCAAGATATTTTAAAATTTCGAGCAGCCTTTTTCCCTTTTCAGGGGTGTAATCCGTTGCATGATAATCAAAAAAGCGATCGATATTAAATTCTTTTAAAGCCATCAAGGCATTTTCTTTTATGTTCCAGCTTAATGATATTATTATTGCACCGTTTGCCTTGCACCACTCCATAAATTCTATTACATCGTCCAAAAGCTTTATTTTTACATCGCCATTTGTTATTTCATCATTGCTAATTTTTTTGTATGGCGGTTTAACCCCTGAGATATTTAAATTGTCCCAGACGGTTCCGTCAAGATCCATGGCAAGTAACCAGGGTTTTTCCATAAATGGCATATATATATTTGAATATAAAGTTAATTAAGGTTAATCCGGATTGTATTTTAAATTAAACGGAAATTTCGGTATTTTTACCATTGAAGCCCTGGTTTTATTCATTTCAAATAAAAGATTATAGGCCCCGTATATAACCCTAAAATCTGGTTCCTCAAGCATATTGTTCAATGATGCGTTCGTGTAAACTATATTATCATGCTTAAAGGCATAGGTGGCTTCAAAGGTCCTAATTTTTAGATCCGTATAATTAACATATGGCGACATTATTATGTATTTTATATTTGAACTTTCGTTTAATATATCCTCCATTGAAATTGGGAAATAGCCATTATGAAAAGATGCTACATTTCTTAGGTCTATTATGTTAAAGATCTGGTTCATAAATGTATTGTTTCCTGCGGTGTAAACAGGGTCACTATCAAGATAGTAAAATATGCATGTTTTACTATAATTCGAGATATTTGCAAATGAGCTAATAGCGGAATTCATCCAGTTTACAATGGTGCTGGCATTTTTTTCATTTCCAGTTAATATGCCAAGCTGCAATGTCATGTTCTCTATTTCATTGATATTGCATGGTACGTACTCAAGGTATTTTATTCCAAGAGAATCGACCTTTGATATAATTGATGCGGGCATGCTACACCCTATAATAACCTGCGCTGATAAATTCACTATCTCCTCGGTATTTATACTATCATATGAACCAACGACCTTTATGTTTTTTACAGGTTCTGGATAAAAGGTGCACGTGCTTATGCCAACAATATCATTAAAGGCTCCGATGCCGTATAATGTTGCAGTAAATGCAGGTGATAATGATACTATTTTGTTTACTTTTGAGCTAAAATGAAAAACACCATTGTCAGCGTAAACGGTTATTCCATTTTTACCTTTATTTTTATTATAATGGACATTATATACAATTAACACTGATGCTATTATAATAACAGCGACAATTAATGCTATAATCTTTGATCTGTCCATGTAAGTGTATTTACTTTATATTAAATACATTTTTGTAAAAAAACATTATTAAATACAATGAAATACTGGATAAATGGACAGGCGCCTTTTTTACCTTATACTTTTAATATTCATCGTTTTTATATGGGGGCTTACGTTTCCTTTTATGAAGATCTCACTTTATTACATATCGCCTGTGGTTCTTCTCGCATTTCGTTTTATTATATCATCACTTTTATTAATACCATTAATAAAAAGGAAAAAACTTTTATTTGAAATAAAGCATTTAAAATATGGACTATCAGCAGGATTATTGCTTTTCCTTGCATACTATTTTCAGACTGTAGGTTTAAAATACACAACATCGTCACAGTCCGGTTTAATAACAGGTCTTTACGTTGTAATGCTGCCTGTAATATCATACTTTTACCTTCATATAAAGGCAAATCGTGGCGATATCCTTGCCGTGATACTTGGAACCTTGGGCCTTTTAATAATGTCAAGAATTGATTTTTCCGGTTCATACCTTTTTGGTGATATATTAACATTGATATGCGCATTCTTCTATGCAATGCAGACAGCCTATGTATTTAAATATTCAAAGAATCTTGATTCTGGTATATTCACATTTTATCAGTTGATTGTTGTTGGCATTCTATCTCTATTATTAATTGCACAAAGTCCTAACATCTCAGGTTTGAGGCTTCCAATTGTAATATTTACAATAATATTTACGGCTGCACTTGCCGGCACATTTGCAATATACGTAAACACAAGGGCGCTAATGTACGTTGAGCCCACAGCAGCGGGAATAATCTACGTGGGCGAGCCAATGTTTGCGGTTATATCATCAATAATAATACTTGATGAAATACCAAATATTTATACTATTATAGGCGGTATTATAATTATTTCAGGCATGTTGGTTGAATCAATTGAAAAATACATTCAGGCAAAAAGACCTGTTCAATAATTATTTATATAAATTTGATATTTACAATTTTATGGATATTTATAATTTGTTTAATGATTTCAGGCAAAATTTAAATAACAACAATTTGAATGGCATTGATGAAATATTTAAAAATTTAGGTGAAATTGATCTATCATTGGAATTTAACTTTATTCACGATGTAGTTGAAAAAGACGCATTAAAGAATCCTGAAAAATATGCATTAATATACCACGATATGGCTACTGGAAAATCAATCCATGTAAACTATAAAGATCTAATAAAAAGATCTGATGCACTTTTAAGCTTTTTAAGATCAAACGGCTTAAAGAAAGGATCCATCATTTATCTCATGATGCCTGTTTTACCTGAACAGTGGTACGCATTAACTGCAATAATAAAGGGCGGCATGGTTGCCATTCCATGTGCAACAAACCTAACTGCCTATGAGCTTAAAAACAGGTTTAATGACCTAAAACCTGATGCAATTATAGCCGATGAAAGCAGTGCATCTTTAATTGATAGTATTGCACCTAGATCGGAA
>JAKAYN010000163.1 GCA_021826785.1 Thermoplasmata archaeon
CCGATCTCAACAGTTGAAAATGCAAAGATAGCACTTCTTGATCTTGCACTTGAGGTTAAAAAGCCCGAATTTGATACGAATCTGCAAATAAACGATCCAAGAATGATACAGAAATTCCTTGATCAGGAAGAGGAACTATTAAAGGACATGGTTGAAAAGATACAGAAAACAGGGGCAAACGTTGTAATAACTCAAAAAGGTATAGACGACATGGCGCAGCACTACCTTGCAAAGGCAGGAATATATGCCGTTAGAAGGGTAAAGAAGAGCGATGTCGATAAGCTTGCCAAGGCAACAGGTGCGGCAATAGTCTCATCACTGGACGAAATGACAGAGGCGGATCTAGGCAAGGCCGATAAAGTGGAACAGGTGAAGATAGGCGATGACTACATGACATTTGTAACAGGTGCAAAGAATCCAAAGGCTGTAAGCATATTAATAAGAGGAGAGACAGATCATGTCGTTGATGAGATAGAGAGGTCAATAACAGATTCACTGCACGTTGTCGCAGCAGCCGTTGAGGATTCAGCATACGTAACAGGCGGTGGCTCCGCGGCCGAGGAAATAGCCTTCAGGCTTAGAACATACGCATCAAAGGTTGGTGGCAGGCAGCAGCTTGCAATAGAGAGGTTCGCCGATGCACTTGAGGAAATCCCAAGGGCTCTGGCAGAGAACGCAGGCCTTGATCCAATAGACATACTAATAAAGATCAGGAGTGAGCACGCTGCAGGCCACATAAAGTACGGACTAAACGTTTTCACCGGCGAGGTCGAGGATATGGAAAAGGCCAACGTAATAGAGCCAGTAAGGGTCGGCAAGCAGGCAATAGACTCTGCAACTGACGCTGCTGTTATGATACTTAGAATCGATGATGTCATAGCAACAAAGTCATCCTCATCAAAGTCACCATCGCCAAATCCGGGTGAGGGTGCAGGCGAAGACTAAAATAACTTTAAATATTTTTATTAAATTTATATCTGTGATAAACAACTATAAGCTTATTTATAAAAAACAGCATTACGGTCTTGTGGGCAGGCATTCTGCTGTTAAGGTATGCCACTGGACAAAAAGTGAGCTCACTGGTAAGGCATCATGTTATAAAAATACTTTTTATGGTATAAACTCATCACAGTGCATACAGATGACGCCAGCGCTTAACTCATGCACTGAAAATTGTGAATTCTGCTGGAGATTCCAGGGCTTTGATTCCATGCACATAGGTGATGAGGATGATCCAGAGTTTATCCTGGAAGAGAGCATAAAGGCCCATTTAAAATTGATCTCTGGATTTAAGGGTAATCCAAATGTAAGCAAGGAGGCCTGGGAAAAGGCAATGCATCCCAGGCACATGGCAATATCATTAACAGGTGAGCCGACACTTTACACAAGGCTTGGTGAGCTAATAGCCGCAGCTAAAAAAAGAGGCATTTCAACTTTTCTTGTTACGAATGGAACCCTTCCAATGGTTCTTGAAAAACTCAATCCTTTGCCAACGCAATTGTATGTAACTGTGGCCGGGCCCACAAAAGAGATATTTAACAGGGTTTTAAATCCGGCGATAGGCAATGCCTGGGAAAATTTCAATAGAACCCTTGAAATACTGCCATCCCTTAACACAAGGAAGGTTATAAGGCACACACTTGTAAAGGATGTAAATATGCCCTATTACGATGAGTATGAGAAACTTGATAGAAAGGCAGATCCTGATTTTATAGAATCAAAGGGTTATGTTCACGTTGGTCAATCGATAGACAGGCTTAGCGCCGATAATATGCCATCTCATGAGATGGTCCTTGAGTTTTCAAATGAAATGGCAAGGAGGCTTGGATACACACCATACGCAGATCGCAGGGAAAGCAGGGTTGCAATGATAGCAAAGGACCCCTCAAAGGCAAAAATAGATTTTGATAATATATAAAATTTCATGTAAAATAATTCTATTTTATATCTATCTTTTTGATTTTCCCTCTTTTATTATTCTCGTTTTTGTTTGCCGTTTTTAATGCAAAATTCGTTAGCTCAAGAAAACCACGGGCATACTTAACTGCCTCATTGCCAAGCTCGTTTATAAATTCTGGTACCTCGATATTTATCTGAATTATGGTTTTTTTCATAAATAATATATTAGCTTAATGTTATATATAGATATCCATTCTTAAACTCTGCACCTGAAGGATCCTTTTCTGCTATTGTCTGCGGCAGATAAACTATGCGGCGCCAGTTCTTTACCTCTATTATCAATTCACCTGCCTTTTTGAAAAGGTTTGTTTCACCCTTGTCGGCAAATGGCAGTTTGATTTTTAATATTGTATCGTTACCGGATTTTTCGAATTCGTACGGTTTTTCATGTTTAAATATTTTGTATGGGTCATCGCCATTATAAAGCTCGGTGCCAAATTTTATTAACTCTTCAATGCCTAGTGGTTCACTCTCCATTAAATATCCCTTCATGATTTTTATATCACCAAAGGCAGCATTTATATCGTTTAATATCTCTGACTGTGATTGACGCCATGCCTTAAAAAATTCTCCGGTATTTTCCCTGTATATTTTATTTACTATTACAGCATCAACAGGATATCCATACAATAATAAATATGTGTAGGCCCTTTTTGTCTCATTGAATGACATGTGATCGGCATTTGTTACAAGCCTTATTGATGTTATTTCAGGATTCTGCATTGTTTGTTGTATATTTAAAAGATCCCTATATAAAGTTTCGGCGCTTTTAAAAACCTTATCGGATGGAAGTGGCATACCACCTGTAAATGGCCTTACAATTGGCCTTGCTATCTTTGCTGCAGTTCTTCCTATTGGAAAGATCTTATCCATGTACCACGTCATTACCTCCGGGAATGATAGCAAACGCAGCGATTCACCGGTTGGTGCGCTATCAACAATAATCGTATCAAATGAATTGCTCTTTAAATAATCATTTATATATAAAAGATATGTTGCCTCCTCAAATCCTGGCAATATTGCAATCTCATCAGCCGATATTGGATCTATACCCTGGTACTGGAATAATGCTGTTAAATACTCCTTTAAATCCTCCCAGTGCTCATTTATGGCCTGGTTTATGTTTACCAGATCGGAA
>JAKAYN010000002.1 GCA_021826785.1 Thermoplasmata archaeon
ATCTCTAAATTATTTAAAGATATTTTAAAAAATAATAAATAATTTAAAAAAATATCCTAATCGATGTCTATATTATTTATAATCATCAAGTTTCTCACAATAGTCATAGGATCAATAATAGCAGGATTTATAGGATCATTAACAGGCCTTGGCGGTGGAACCGTCCTTGTGCCGGTTTTGACATTATTCTATGGCATACCTATAATATTCGCAACCGGCGCAAGCCTGATATCAACTATAGCGACAAGCGCCGGATCTGCAAGTGCATATACAAGGCAGAAGATAGCAAATATAAAGATAGGCATAGGTCTTGAGATAGCAACAACCATAGGCGCTATAGTTGGCTCTGTAACCGCCGTTTATATATACGATCATAAACTTGATTGGGTTGTTTATGTTATTTTTGGCATAGTATTACTATTTTCTTTAATACCAACTATAAGGCGAATCGGCTCTGAGGAACCATTAAAGATGAAACCTGACTGGACAACAAGGCTTTTTCAATTAACGGGTAAATACTATGATTCAAGATTAAGAAAGGAGATAAGCTATCAGGGAGTTAGATGGTACCTTGCAGAGATTATTATGTTCTTTGCCGGTGTTGTTTCAGGCCTTCTTGGCATCGGATCAGGTGCATTAAAGGTCCTTGGCATGGACTGGGCATTGAACCTGCCAATGAAGGTTACAACAACCACAAGTAATTTTATGATAGGAATTACTGCCGCAACAGGCAGCTCAATTTACTGGTATGCAGGTTACATAGAGCCATTTATAGCAGCCGCAACGGCCATAGGTGTTTTGGTGGGATCCTTCCTTGGGGCAAAGGTTCTTGTTAAAATCACGAATAGAAATGTTCGCTGGGTCTTCTTTGCAATACTCTCATTTCTTGGCATAGAGATGATACTCAAAGGCTTATACACAGTTAAATTCTCTGTATTTGCATTGATACCATTGCATGTGCAGTTCTATATATCAATAGCAGTTGCAATAATATTAATAGTCGTTTTATACATATCCCAGCAGCGTAAGGCCTCTGAGAATTTATCTGCGAGGGGATTTAAATGAAAAACCATGATGATGAGGTTGTAATAAGCTATTTTCTCCGTGGTGGTGTAATACTAAGCGTTTTATTCATAATGCTTGGTGTCATTATAATATTCATACGAAACGGCGGTGATGGCTTTACATTATCACAGCTGGCAAATTATGGATATGCATACTCACATCATATAGATTCAAAATCAATACCGTTAACGGATATATTCCATGGTATAAGCATAATAGATGGTATATATTTTATAACGCTCGGTCTCTGGATACTGATATTTACTCCGATTACAGTTGTAATCATAGGCTGGATATCATTCTTTCAGGATAAGAATTATTTATATGTTGGCATGGCATCAATAGTGCTCTTTGACTTATTCTTCGCCATGCTTGTGATACCAAGGTACGTTATATAAAAATTTTTAATTTAATTTTGATAAAACTTCCTCTATCTTTTTATAATCAGGCTCCTTTCCAGGATCCTCACTTACCCATTTGTATCTTACAGTGCCTTCCTTGTCAAGAACAAATACGGATCTCTTCGATGCCTGAAGGTTCTTTATGTTTAAAAACGAATTATAAAGAACATCGTATTTCTTAGAGATATCTCTCGTTGAATCGCTTATCAAATCAAATTTAAGATTGTTCTGCTTTGCAAACTCTGCAAGCGAGAACGGTGCATCAACACTTATTCCAAGAACGGTTGCATTCAATTTGTTAAAGTTTGCCATCGAATCTCTAAAGGTGCACATCTCCTTTGTACAAACCGATGTAAAAGCTCCTGGGAAAAAGGCAAGAACAACGTTTTTCCCCTTAAAATCAGATAACCTCACCATTTTAAGATTCATGTCAGGTGCTTCAAAATCTGGTGCCTTTTCATTTTCGTTTACCATACCATGATATAACTTTTATATATAAAACCTCATTGATACAGAAATTATGAAAAACTCATAAAAATTAACCAGAAAACAAAAAAATTTAAGCATAATAAAAACATAACATTCAATATGAAAGCAATGGTACTAGAAAAGATAGGAAAAGTTGAAGAAAATCCTCTAAAATTTAAGGATGTTGATATAAAGAAGCCTGAAGGTTTTGAAATTTTAATAAAAAATCTTGCCTGCGGTGTCTGTCACTCAAATCTTCATATGATAGAGGGTGACTGGTTACAATATGGCCTTCCTGGAAAGCAGAATATAATACCCGGGCATGAAATAATAGGCCGTGTCGAGGAACTTGGAGAGAACGTTACAGATCTAAAAAAGGGAGATATTGTTGGCCTTCAGCCACTGTACAGTGCCTGCGGAAAGTGTGAATATTGCTTATCAGGCAGGGAGCACCTTTGCCCTTATGGAAAATGGACGGGTGAAACCGTTGATGGTGGCTACGCAGAGTACATGATAGCCGATTCAAGGTATGTTAATAAGGTCCCGTCAAACATAGAGCCTGTTAACGCACCGCTGTTCTGCCCCGGAGTTACAGCATATACCGCGGTTAAAAAGGCAGAATTATCACCGGATAAGACCGTGTACATAGTAGGTATAGGCGGCGTTGGCCACATAGCACTACAGATAGCAAAACTTTATGGTTCAAGGGTTGTTGCCGTTACAACATCAAAAAGCCATGAAGAACTTGCATACAAAATGGGTGCGGATGATGTAATAATCATGGACCGCAACTATGAGAATTCTGATATGCTTGCAAAGACCGCTGATGCAGCAATAATATTTGCACCTGCAGACGCCGCTGTGAAAAATTCAATAAAATTTGTAAAAGATGGTGGCGTTGTTGTTCAGGGCGTTCGTGGCAATCAAGGTGAATTCGACTTTACAAGGGAATTAAAAATAAAAGGCTCAAAAATTGGCACAAGGCAGGACATGAATGAGGTTCTTAAACTTGCCTCGGATGGTAAAATAAAGGTTGAATCAAAGACGTACAGGCTCGAGGAGGCAAATGAGGCCCTGCAGGCATTAAAACATGGTGAGGTTAACGGTAGGGCAGTTCTGAAGATGTACTAATTTTATTTTATATATTATTTTTATATTTATATTATATTTAATATCTCACTGTAATTTTATATATTACAATTGGTAAATCGTAAAAAATATTAAAAGATCATTTATAACCTTGCATGAAAAGGTTACTGGCATTTACCTTAATAATAATTATGTGCATGCCCGCTATAACCTCTCATAATATGGAACTAAAAAATCCATATATATCAATTGTAAATGATACTAAAAATACAATTATTCAATGCAATAATGGATCCATTTTATTTATGACAAAGTGTTCAAAGCCGTCGTACATTAAATTTAAATATCCATATAATAATTATACCGAATATTCTTTTGGTCTATCCTGGAGCAATAATTATGATTATGGTAGAACGGAAAACTCAATTTTAATAACAGGTTATAATAATACATTATTGAATATATCATACGGGCCATATCTTTGCTATAACACATTAATATGTAATTCTAGATATGATTCAATAAACCTTTCTAAAATGAATTATATTTATTATTTTAATATCTTTATTTCTAATGGTTCAGATAATATATATTTAATCTTTAACAGTACAATATATAAATTACATCTAAGGAATGTTTACAATGGTAACCTTTCAATAATGTTTGGTGGGGAATACTCCGACCAAAGAATATACAATTTTGAATCAAAACCATTTAACATTTTTAATAATAATTTAATTAAATACAAATGCAAATCGTTCAGTGTAAATAAAAACATCAATAATGCAATAATTGCAAGATCGATAAACACGCTCTTTTATATAAATAATAACAGCCTAAATGCCTATAATTATTATAATAAAAGTGAATATAAAATATTAAACATCTCTGGAAATATTTTCTATCAGGATTCAAAAAATATAATATTATTTTCTATAAATAAAAACGTTTCAATGATAACTATATCAAAGCTGAGCGGAAATATTACAATAAAACATTTTACAAATCATGGATACATTTACGCATATTTTAATTCAGGTGTAATATTTTTAAACAGAACATCAATAAATTATAATGGAAACATAATAAATATAAACGGCACAATTATAGGTGCATATCATGATAAATCTCTTTTTGTTATATACAAATCAGGAAAATACATTTATTTATCAAGGTTTGAAAATAACACTCTGGATAATATTTATAATCTAGATATATCAAATGTAAAAATAACCGGGATAAACGATGGTACCTCCCTATGGCCGTTTATATTTAGCAATGGTGCATACATAAACATGCTCCCTGAAATTCCATACATCTCGAAAAGCCCATTATTATTATACAATGGAACATCATTTTTACATAATTCATATTTTTATTCTTCAAATGGAAGACTAAATATCAATGGAAACGTATCAATTGATAAAAATACAATAGTGACCTTTAATAAAAGTACATTCAAAATATATTATATAAATAGATATCTATCAAATTACTATCCAAAGATAAACAGCATTGTTGTAAAAAGGCATTTTAATTACAATACAATATATATAAATGTATCATCATACATAAAATACAGTGCAGTTCTAAAATTTGACTCAAAATCATTTAATATTAATAAGGTTTTAAAATTAAATCTTAGCAACGTACCTCAGGGGATATACAATTCATGTATAATTGTAACAAACATTGCTGGTTATAAATCGGAAAAATCTGTAGATATATATTCATTAAGAGAACCATACATCTATGTTTATCCTGCAAATAATTCATATATTATATATAATCAAACCATAAAATTTTCAGTTGACGAATTTAATTTAAAGTACATTAATGTTAAATACGGTAATCAAAACATGACATTCTATGGCAATGGTAGCTTTAAACTATCCTTGGGCAATTACACAGGAAACATCACAATAAGATTTACAGCATTAGATTCTTATAATCTTGTATATTACAAAAATGTAACATATCATGTTATGAAAATTCCAAAAATAAGAACAAATATTTATAATAATGAATATTTTAACATTAATAAAATATATATTTCCTGGGAGAAAATAAAAAATGCAACATACTATATTATTAAAATTAACAATCAAACATATAAAACCTTAAATGATAATATAAACATAACATTGCAGAATGGATCATATAATTTATCATTTTATATAGTTTTAAAAAACAGTATTAGCATTCCTGGCCCTAAATATCATATAATTGTAATGGCCTATAGGCCAAGAATTTCATATAAAATAAACACGGATTATATATCATTTTATGGAAATTCCAGGAACAACACACTCAATATTTCAGTAAAACTAAACATGCCGGCATTATTAAATGGTACATTTGAAATAAATAATAGGATAATTTTTACCTATCTTTCGAAACATTTTAAAGATTTTTATTTTATAAACGTAACCGGCAGCATGGCAAATTTTTCTTTAAATGGCCTATATAAATTAATATTAAAAATACACGGAATAAATGGTCTTGAATCAAATTATACAATTTACTTTTATGTTAACAATTCAATACCAAATATTTATAAAAATATCATATACTATACAGAAAAACCGTATTTTAATATGAGTCTTAACAGTAATTACAGCTATTATTTAAATAATTCATTATTTAATGGCACAATTCATTTAAAAGAGAGCAATAAAATATACAATTTCACCATAATATATTATTCTAAAACAGGAAATCATAATATATTTCATATAAAAATCTATTATTTTACAGAGAGGCCATACATCTATGTTTACCATAAACTAATAAACAACACACTGTACATGAAAATAAATATAAAATATCCTGTAAAATCATATATGCTTATAATAGAATATATGAATAAATCTGTAATAATTAAAAAGCCGAAGAATCCTGTTTATTTTAATATATCATTCAATAGTAATGGCTTTTATAAGATAAATATAATAGCGAGGTCATTATTTAATACGGAATCCTCATTTAATATAAATACAAGCATAAATTACTTTGTTAAAATATATAAATATAAAATAGAATATGATAACGGTATTTTAAAATTGATTATCGGAGGCGAAAACACAAAAAACATTGTTGCGTCATGGTTTGTTAATGGAAAATATGTTGGTTCGGGCCATATTATAAAATATTCATTGCCTCTTGGTTATGATAATGTTACAATAAAATTAAGCTTCGATGGAAAATCAGTATTATATACAAAATATATTATTGTAACGGGTTCTCCATTTTATTATATTTTGGCCTTAATTATTGTAATTGCAGGCATTTTATTGTATAAAAAAATACGTTATAAAAATAAAGATATAACAAATTTTATCATCTCCATGGATAAAAAGCCATTAAAGGAAGTTTACAAATTATGCAAAAGATATGGAATATCCAGACACGCTTTAAAAAAAGAAATTCAACTGCTGAGGCATAAAGGATATTTGGAAATAGAAGAGGATATGGATGGTGAAATGTATATAATTATAACTCAAAAATAAGTAATTACTAAAATATTTTATATTAATTTGCAATAACCGTTTATGGAATATGTCAATTATCAGGGAAATCAAATAAGATTCATGAGAAAAATAACTATACTTTCATCGATGGGCATAATCATGGATGGTTATACATTAACCGTTTTTTCATACGCCCTTCTTTATTTAATACCGGAAATGCATCTTTCAAGTTATGAAATATCAATAATGGGCATATCATCAATACTTGGTGTTTTTGTTGGCAGTGTTATTTTTGGTCACCTTGCAGATAAGTACGGCAGGAGATCCATATATCTTTATGATCTAATATTTGTTTCAATCTTCATCTTTTTAACAGGTTTTTCCTTAAATTACATTGAATTTTCAATATTCCAGTTTTTGGCAGGCATAGGTATTGGTGCCGATTATCCTGTCAGCTCATCAATACAGGCCGAATACTCACCACAGAATAAGCGCGGTAAGTACCTAGTTTTTAATATATTCTCATTTTCCATAGGCTCATTAATATTTTTGCTCGTTGCCATACCTCTTGTTCTTTTCACAGGTTTATATGCATGGCGCTATATGTACATTATCGGCGCAATATTTCCATTAATAGTTTTATTTTCAAGGAATAGCCTTGAAGAAACACCATACTGGCTAAAGGCAAAGTTTGGTGATAGCGCACTTAAAAGCCTTGATAAAAAGATAGGTGAGGAAACAGGCTATCATTTTCTTGGTGTTCCTGAACTGGAGCGTGGTAACAGTAAAATGTCGAATATATTCAGCAAAAAGTACATATTAATGACAATCTTTGTTTCAATAGCCTGGTTTTCATACGATGTTGTCAGCTACGGTATATGGACATATTCGCCATTAATATTCTCGACCCAGATAAGTTCGATTTATACAAATTTATACGTTGTTTTTTCAGGAATGGCAGAATCTGTTCCTGTATTTATAGGTTTTATAATAGCAATATACTATGTTGAGCGTATAGGCAGAAGGCCACTTCTAATAATTGGTTTCCTTGGCTCATTAATAGTTTTAATATCATTCTTTTTCATAAATGAGTTCATATCAATTACATTTCTATTCACATTTAGCGCCTTTGGGCTTGTACACTTTTTCCATAACATAGGGCCAAGCCCAATGACATATGATTATCCAGTTGAGATATTCCCAACAAGGATAAGGGCAAGCGCTATGGGCTTTTCCACATCATTCTCAAGGCTTGGGTCGATACTTGCAGTCTTTTCATTTCCATTTATTGATGCAATGTATGGTTTAAAGGCTATAGTTATATACTTTGCAGTCTTTGAGCTTATAGGCCTTATAGTAACATTTATACTTGCACCTGAAACAAAAAATAAACCACTTGATTAGATAATAATTGATAATTTTATTACAACATTAGAAAAATAATTTATGAATCAATTATAAAATGCACAAAATATTGAAATATAATATTAATTTATAAAAATGGTCCAAGGAGTATTGGCAGGATAACTGTGGCATCTCCATATATATTTACAAACTTTGCGTCCTCTCTTACCTTCTTCCATGATATTGCCTCCTCAAGCTTTGCACCTGATAATGAACCATCATACTCCTGGGCTGTGGTTATGTAAACCGCATTGTTAAGCCCATCCCTAAACTGATTCCACCATATTGTGTGGTGCTTTGAAATACCACCGCCAATCATTATTGCCCCAGTTTTTTTTGCATCAAAGATTATGTCTGATAGCTTATGCTCATCCTCCAAAAGATTTATTCTGAAATCTCTATTCATTTCATAAAAAGACCATAGCTGGGAGCCAACAGAACCATCGGTCATGCCAGGCACAAAGATCGGTATATTATTTTTATAAGCATTGTATATTATTGAAGATTCGTTGTTTATCCTCTTTCCAAGCTCCCATATAAGCTCATAGCCTGACCATTCCTTCTTTTCCTTGTAGAGCTCATCAAGTATTGGCATAACCTTTTCCTCTATTATTGTTCCATAGCTTTCATCAGGCACAAAGACATTGCCAAGCCTGTTTATGCCAAGGTTTCTAAGTGCCGCATCACTAAAATTAAATGTTCCAGAGTAATAATTTCTGTAGGTTCTTGCTATGTCATGGTCAAGTGTGCCGTTTGTTGTTATAATAACGTCAACAAGCTTCCTTTTTACAATTTCGTTTATTATTCCCCTGGTACCGGTTGATATAATATCAGCAGGGAATGATAGAAACGTTGTTTCATCATCGCTAAACATTTCCTTTATTATCTCATAGCCCTCATAGATCTTTTTTGCAGTAAAGCCACCGGCGTTGCCAAACATCTCAATAAGCTGCGAAAGTGTAGTTTTACTGTTTAATATAACATCCTTAACAGGCTCCTTAAGAAGATCATTTCTGTCCATTGTACCTTTATATATAAATAATATAAATATTTGTAGAAGTGTATTGTAGAAAATCTTCTACAATTAGTTTCAAATGCACGTTTTAAATTTGTTAATCATGCTAATATATATTCTCTGGCTTTTCACAGCACTTATGGCCTTTGCCATGGCATATGCAATATCATATGCAAGGAAATCATCATCACAGGCCCAGAGGTTTATTGTTTATCTTATACTATCAATGATGAATGGCATGCTAATCGGCCCGCTTTTCTATTATTTGTTTAAATTGCCATTTGTAAGGGCTGCAGAGGTATCATCATTTGCAATGATGATCGAGGCCATACCATTCCTCGGAATTTTTTTATCAGATATTATGAATGAGAGATCACGCAACAAAACATTTCTTTATTATTATACATCTATATTTGTAATAATTGATGAGGTAATAATGAGCCTTGATTTTAACCTTATTTCCGGATCCGAAAATGCTGTTAATTTATATTCAATAATAAGATCGCTGTCAAGTTACTGGTTTGTTTTGCCAATGGCTTCTGAAATGTTTCTAAGTGCCCTTCTTTTAAGAAATGATGTAAACCGCTTTATGTTTTATGTTTTTTCAGTTCAGGCTGCAGTAATGCTATTAATGCCAAATATTTTCCCAGGATTATGGGTTCCATTGGCTGTTTACATTTCCGGTGCAGTAATGACCGGATTTTTCATATATATGTTTGAATACCTTTATAAAAAACAGTCACTAAGCAATTCGTCCGGGAGATATATAATAGAATTACTCATTGGATATAGCCTAATGATGGGATCCATATTCCTGTGGCAGTACAATAAATCATTATTTTTAATATCAATATCAATGGTAATTTACATGGCAATATATCTAAATGGAATATTAAAGTACAAATTTAACGATAGAAAATTTTTCTGGATATCAAATAAAAAATGGTCATTGATATACATGATAATGGTTTTCACCTCAGAATTTTTCATGGGTGCAACATTTGATGCACAATACTACGGTGCATCTTTTTTTATATCATCAATGAATCTTGCAGTTGTTTCAGGAAGCATTTATAATATGATTCTGACATCAATTTATGATTTTATTGCGTTTTTTGGCATTATTTCATTATCTACATGGTTTTTAATCATGATGGGCATCGAGATGGGTTCCCTTGTTGTTTTTAGGCTTAAGACTGCACACCTTGAAAATAGGATCAGAATGATATTAATGCTCTGTGCATATGCGGTTTACAGCATATTAATACCATCATTTATAATACCAAATAACTCCAAAATACCATTCATAGGCTGGACGATGGGCATCGGCTCTGGAGGGCCAGTTGCGCCTGCATTGATTCTTCCAATAATATTGACGTACGTTATCAGCGGCTCATTATCATTTCTCTTTGGCTCAAGGCAGATATGTTCATTATTTTGCACGGCACCTGTTATGTACCAGGGCACATTCTACGATTCAATGAAGAATTTTAACAGGTCTGGGAAAACCTCCAAATCAATAACATTATCAAACAAATCAGGAAAATTACTATATAGAATCGTTTCCTTGCTTGTTTATTCCTCATTGGGCATAACGGCAGTGTTATCATACCTTGATTCGATCCATGCTGAATCAATTTACATATATGGAACAGACCCGGAATACATGCTGTATATATTCTACTTTGGTGTTTTATGGTACATCGTCTTTCTAACAATGCCCGTTCTTGGTTCTTATGCTTGCATAAACACAGGATACTGCCACTGGGGGAACTTTAACCGGTTTATTTCAAAATTCGGATTCTTTAAATTAAAGGTTAAGGACCCAGCAACATGCCTAACCTGCAGGACAAAGGACTGCGCCAAAGCATGCCCTGTTGGAAACCATGAACTACCAGGGAATTTTATAAAAAATGGGGAGTATAGAGACTCAAGATGCATAGGCATAGGTGATTGCCTAGAGGCATGCCCAAATGAAAACATATTCTTCTACGATGTAAGGCATTTCATAAGAGAAAAGACATCAAAAAAAGGCAGCGTTTTGAATGATAGGTGAAATTTATATAAAAATATAAAATGGCACCCTGACATGTACAATTTAATATATATAATATTAACAGAGATTATAATGACGCCATTGATAATATGGATACTTGATTACTCTCTATCATTGTCAAAGAAAATGTCATTTTTATCGCATTCAATTTCGCTGATTATACTTGTTATGATGGCAAGCATGCTGGATGCGCTTTTTTATTATTTTGTAACATATAAAAATCTTGTTGATGCTGTAATAGCAATTAATATAGCAATGGATACAACGACAGTTGCATTGCTTTACATACTTGTTAGGTACATAAGGCATACAACGGCAAAATATGACAGAAAATTAATGATTAATGGCTCAATTTTATTAACATGGAATGAAATATCCATGGCTCTATTTCTTTTTGCACTTTCTCAAAATTATATTTTTAAAAGTATTAATTATATAAAATACATATCATTCTTTGGCTCATCGATAACATATATATTATTCCTAATTCCAATGGTTACCGAGATGATTTTTTTTATAGTAATAAAACTAAAGTTATTTAACAGATTTGCAGGAATACTTTTACTATTAATGCAGGTATCTGATCCGGCAATGTTTCACGGTTTTATTGAGTTCCCGCTTATTATATCATATTCAATTATAATGTTTATTGTTTTGTATTTACTTGTTGTTTACATATTCAGGAATAGAAAAAATCTTTCACCGGGCAATAAAAGACTAATTTCATGGATTTTTGTTTTAATAGCAGTATCTGCTGCAGGTATAATAGAGCCATTTATAATATCGAAACCGTTTGGCTTATCATGGCTATTAATGGCATTCAGCATGGTTATATCCATGCTGTTATACTTTGAGATTGTTTTTGGTTTATTCGATTAAATTCTTATCTTTTTCTTATGTATCATGTTTAAATGAACGTTTCTTGCTATTGTTATCCCGGGCCTTATCAAAAGCTGTGAGCTCCCGGCTATAAAAAGATAAACACCAAGTATATAATTACCGGCTGGTAGAAACTCAAAGCTGCCTATTATGAACTCAAGGCCTATCATTATATCGTTGCCTATTGATAGTGATGAATAAAATGATGATAATTTCTCCCTTCTCTTTAATTTTAATGAATACTCATAAAGTTTTTTGTTAACCCAGTCTATATTTAAAAAGTATTCAATGTTTATAACAAGTTTTGCCAGCATCTGCTTTTTAATTAACTTTATAACACCAAGGTAAAAACTTTCCCTGATGGAGTTCTGCAAATAATCTATGTAATTATAATTCGATCCATATAAACCATTCTTTAGTATTATTAAAAGATCTATAAACCAATCATTTTCTATGTATTTTTTATAATCATACTCTGAGAAATCAATCTTTATATTATTATAATAATCCTCAAGCTCAATAGAGTTTATAAAATCATTGTTTGAGAATACAGGCAAGGCTGAAAGTACATTATTTTTATCTATCCTGTACTCGTTCTGCTTTATTATATCAAAAATTATCATTGAAAGCTTTTTATCATAATATGAAAGTATCATAAGATCATTTGTAAATGGATCCTTTTTAAAATATGATATAATAGAACCAAATATTTTTATATCCTCATTTTTATACTCTATTGAATATATGGATTGATCAATCTTCCAGTTATTCTCTTTTAATATTGTATTTTCATCCTTGCCCGTTATAAATGAGATTAAATCTATTATGTTGCCCACCTTTAAATTGTATGTATAATAACCATTCTTTATTGTTTTTATTACCTGATTTGTAATCTCATCCATAAAAAAATAGTTAAAAACAATATTTAAATTTAAATGAGTAGATTAACTTTTATATTGAATAAACATTAACATGCAATGGATAGCATTTTAAATTATCTTTACGAATTGAAGCGTGAAGGTATAAAGCTTGGACTCGATACAACAAGGGCCTTTGCGGAGCATTTAGGGAATCCTCAGGATAAATATGAAAATATACACGTTGCCGGAACCAATGGCAAAGGTTCAATATCAAATTACATATACAATATATTAAGGCAGAGGTACAATACTGGTTTGTACACCTCACCACATCTTATAAAGTTTAATGAGCGAATTATATTTAATAAAGAGATGATCAGTGATGATTATATAAGAAAATTTGTCTCTGAAAACAGAGATTATATAGACAATTTATCAAAGATTAACATGAATCCAACATTTTTTGAGACAACAACCGTCATGGCGTTTAAGTATTTTTCAGACATGCATGCTGATTTTGCGGCGATAGAAGTCGGCCTTGGTGGAAGGCTTGATTCGACTAATATTATAAAACCTGAGATAAGTGTGATAGGCCAGATAGGCTATGAGCATTATCAGAGACTTGGCTGCTCACTCACATCTATAGCCTATGAAAAAGGAGGCATAATAAAACCTGGAATACCGGTGGTTTTACAGGATAAAAAGCCAGAGGTTATTAAAGAGATAAAAAAGCTATCACAGGTAAGAAAATCAAAATTAATACTATCCGAGGATTATTCAATAAACACCGAGCCAGAAATATATAACCTCAAAATGGTCTTTGATTTAAAAACACCATTAAATGATTATCATATAGAATCAAATAATCTTGGTCTTTACCAGGTAAAAAACATAAAAACCGCGATAGCTGCTATAGAAAACATAAACACAAATGTAAGCAAGACCGATGTGGAAAACGGTATAGACCGTGCGATATGGCACGGAAGGCTCGAGATCATAAAGGCATCACCACTTGTTGTTATAGATTCTGCGCACAACCCACCTGCGGCAAATAACCTTGTGCCATCATTTAAAAAGTTCATAAAAAAGAAACCACTGCTATTAATAGGCATGCTTTCAGACAAAGACGTATTTTCATTTTTAACCATTATGAGGCAGCTATCTGATGAAATAATATTAACAATGCCAAATGAACCTGACAGAGCACTTGATCCAGAAAAGATAAGGGATCTGGCATCATCCATTTATCATAATGTAAAAATTATAAAGGATCCATTGGCAGCATA
>JAKAYN010000164.1 GCA_021826785.1 Thermoplasmata archaeon
CGATCTATTTTACCTGATACTGTTGGTGGTGGTGTATCTATTATAAATATCCTTTCACCTGGCTTAAACTTAAAAACATCATTTTTGAACCAGTAATCTTTCCATTTATTCTCCATTTCGTTTATATCAAGCATAATAATGGTAAATATTTAATTATTTTATATATTTTTGCAGATTTTCTCTGCTGTCTCTATTAGCCTTTCCCTTGGAATAATAAAGTTCTTTATATTATCATCAATTTTATTTTTTACGATGTTTATATCGATATGATCAATAAAATCATTTGGTTTGTATTCTTTTAATGCTTCTCCGTTTTTTATCTTTTTTCCTATATATGAATAGGATTCTTTCCAGTCCATGCCATCCTTAAATGCAAGCCATGCGTTATACGTTGCATATGCATCATTTTTTATACCATCGCCTTTAAATTCGATACCGGACATTAAATCAGAAAAACCAAGCATGATCTTTTCAAAATCGTTAATAAAGAATATTGTTCTATCCTTTAGAATCTGAAAGTCCCTGTGATAGCCAGTATTTTTATTTAATTCAGACTGCATTGCAAAAGATAGCATTGATATGGATTCTGCTGCAATTCCCTGAATCAATTCAAGATAATCTGGATTTATCTTGTTTGGCATCAATGAGCTGCCTGTTGTGTACTTTAATGGTATTTTTATAATATCGTTTTCTGAATAAATTATTAGATCCTGGCATATTCTTGATACATCAACACAAAGGCTTGAAATTATATAAAGCAATCTTTCAATGGTTTTTATATATCTAAATGATGAATAAACAGGATTTTTTAATCTTTTTTCCATGCCAAGCATATTCGATACTTCGTTAAAGTTTACAGGCGAGAATGAGCCGTAGCCTGATCCATAACCCAGTGGCATTTCCTTTAATTCTTTTAAAAAATTATCAAGATCAATGAAATGATTATAAAATATACTTTTTATGTAATTTGTATAAGTGTTTATTGATACCGGCATTGCCTGCCTGTAATGCGTATATCCTGGTATGCTTCCTGTATTTACAGAATTGCTTTTTATAATATTATATATTATTTTTTCTATATCAATGATCTTATCTATAATAAACAAATTTAAATCGCTGTGAACCTGTTCATTTCTTGATAAAAACATTCTAAAGTTTCTAAAGCCGGTTCTTTTTATTATTACATCCTCTATATTTCCATGGACATCCTCAAGTTTTTCCTGGAGATCAATACCATTTTTGTATATATACAAAAGGGCCTCAATTACATTGCATGGTGCCTTCATTGAAATATTATACGCTAACATGTTTATTATCTCGTACTTTATTAGGTATTTATCTGCCTCTATGTCGTTTTTTATTATATTATCATAGAATTTATTTTCTATCTCCTCGCCGGCGCTACCTGACCATATCTTCAATGTATCACCGTCAACGTCTTTTTAATTCTATTAGATCTTATCGTTTCATTTTTATATATGTCTATAAAACCCTTTGATGAGTTCTGATCGAATATACCAGTTTCATAGTTTATTGTATCATAATCGTACAATGAGTATGGGCTTTCAAGCCCCTCAAGAACAATGTTTCCCTTGTAAAGTTTTAAATTGACTTTCCCTGTTATATATTCATTTGAGCTCCTTTCGAATTCATTCATATGATTAATTGCAGGATCAAACCATAGGCCGTTATAAACCATGTTTGACCATTGATTATCAACATAGCCTTTTATTGCAAGCTCGTTCCTATTTAGAACTAAGCTCTCAAGGTACCTATGTGCCTTTAATATAATAGTTGCCGCCGGGCATTCATATATCTCGTGACTTTTTAGCCCTATGAGCCTGGATTCTATCATGTTTATTATACCAATACCGTTTCTGCCTGCTATGATATTAAGGTTCTTTATAATGTTCAAGAGATCCATGTTTTTATTATTTAATGATACTGGAATACCATTTGAAAATTCAATTGATATTGATTCACCTGCGCCACAGTAATATGGTGGTGTTACCCATTCAAAGGCATCATCATCAACAGGTTTATTTATATTTTCAATTGAAGAACCCTCTATTGATCTGCCCCATATGTTCTCATCTATTGAATACTTCCCATCAGATTTTACGTATATATTATTTTTTTTGGCATATTCTATTTCCTCAAGCCTTGTCATGTTCCATTCCCTTACAGGTGCTATAACCCTTATTTTATCGTTAAGCGCATTGATTGATACCTCGAACCTTACCTGGTCATTTCCTTTTCCTGTTGAACCATGTGCTATGACATTTATGTCATTTTCCAAAGCAACAGATACGGCCTTCTCGGCCATAAGCGGCCTTGCCAGTGCCGTTGAAAGCGGGTATTCACCGTATATGCCATTGGCATGAATTTCCTTTGATAGATAATTATCGGCGAATTCTTTTTTAACATCCATTGTTATTGCATCAACTGCGCCTATTTTTAGCGCTTTCTCCCTTATTTCATCAAGGTCTGAGTTTCCAATATCTAGGGTTAATGTTACAACGTCCATGCCAAGCCTTTCCTTTATCCATTTTACCATGACTGATGTGTCAAGACCACCTGAGTATAACAGCAATGCTTTTTCCATGGTGGAGAAAATTTTTTTTATATATTATGTTTTTTGTTATTATTATCATTTTTGATTTTAATTATTCAAAATAACCAGCTAAAATGTAAAAATTTATATTATATATGTAATTTCAGTAATATGGTCATAAGGGGCAATGTGGAAAAGTCTGTGAACGATTATATAAAAATGCATCCGGAGATAATAAATGCAATGAAGTATGATATATTAAACATGAGCAAGCTTTCAAGGAGAATATCAAGGGAACTTAATTATAATGAAATATCTGTTAGATCATCATTGAATAAGATATTAAACCAAAAGAAGAATCAGGATTATTCATCAAAGATAGACATATTATTAAAAAACAGCAAAATAACACTTCAGGATAAAATTACAGTGGTAACAACAAATTCAAAGATTGATGGCATAAATTTTATATCTGCCACATATCTCACAGATTCA
>JAKAYN010000165.1 GCA_021826785.1 Thermoplasmata archaeon
TGTAAAATTCATCTGTTCCGTATATTTTATGAAAAACCCTGCTTAGGTAATCTGGTTTTCTAAAACTTCCTATCTCCTGTGTTATCAACATTTTTATGCCTCCAGAATAAGATTTACCTTTTTATCTGCTATAATCCTTGGAAGGAAATCCATATATGTATTATGTGTTAAAAGCACATCGCTGTATTTTGATATCTCATCCCTTATTTTTTTAACATCATCAATCTTTGTATTGTCTCCGGATACTATGTTCAATCCAGGATAAGAACAGTAATCAACTATATAATCAATCTCGCTTGGTTTAACTGCTATGGATTCAAGATGACCCTTTATTTCAAGTTTTGATGTATTGCCGGAAGTTATTAATATAACATTGTATTTTGCAAAGTCTGAAAGATCAATAAATGCATCATTTTTATAATAAAGTGGTTCAAAGAAAACAGCGTTTTTAACCGAAAATTTATCCAGTATTTTTGAATATACATTCAAAAGCCTTTTATTAAAATCTGTGTAATCCATTGAAGTCTTTGACATATGATAAAATGAATACGGCGATGGCAAAAAAGCATAAAAGTTATTTCCGTATTTTAGATAAAGCGGCAGAGGTGGATTTTCATCTATTTTTTGGAATTTATCCGGATCAATATTAAGGTCATTTATGCCTGATATTTCAGGTATTCTATAAAACGTATTTGTTTCAAGGAATCTTGTTAACGGTCCAAGAGTGATTCCATTTATTATCATTGAAATCGGTCTAAAAATATCATACCAGTTATACAAAGGGTCTGTATAATAGATATCTTTTACAGCATCGTAAAATCTATACTTTTCATCGTCAATTTTTTCACTAAGTACAGAATCTGGTATTATACCACGTTCCCAGCGTCCTATTTCAAGTCTAAGCTCATTGCTCTTTGGATATATTCCATAAACAAGTTTTTTTACTGACATGACTCTTCTGTATATTGTATATTTAAAAAAACATTTGTTATTAATTTATTACTTTTGGTAA
This sequence comes from Thermoplasmata archaeon, assembly GCA_021826785.1. Taxonomy (GTDB): domain Archaea; phylum Thermoplasmatota; class Thermoplasmata; order Thermoplasmatales; family Thermoplasmataceae; genus Picrophilus. The sequence continues at coordinate 1,013 of JAKAYN010000165.1, forward strand.
TTAAGAAAACCTGAAAAAATATTTATTGTTTTTAAAAATTATAAACAATGGAATACGACGATTTATCATCAAAGTTTGGTAAAAATGATGAGCTTGGCAATTTAAATTATATAGATGATAAGAAGGTTCTTTCATCGTTAAGAATGGTTAAATACGGAAAAGTTTACAATCTATCACATGTAATATTTAATGGAATGGCCGATAGATTAACCCATGGACCGTTCTTCTTTAATATACTTTTAAGGCCTTACGATAATGATTATTATAAGATATACGATAACAAGTACGGTGCATCACTTGGCAGAATAGAGATGTGCGATCACACAGGGACACATCTGGATTCATTAAATCATATGGCGTATAATAATAAACTTTTTAACAATATAGATGCATATGAAAACACAACAAACCTTGGATCAAAAAGACTTGGTATGGAAAAAACAATTCCAATAATAACAAAAGGCATCATGGTGGATGTTGCATATATACATAAAAAAGATAAGATCGAACCAGGTTATGCAATAACCAGGGAAGAAACTGAGGATTTTTTGAGTGAGCATAATATAAAAATTGAAAAGGGCGATGCAGTATTTTTTTATACCGGGATATCAAAGGAATTTAATAATCCAAAAAATTATGATAAATACTATGATTCATCGCCTGGAATAGGTTACGATCTTGCAAAGTTTTTGGCTGAAAAGAACGTTTCTGTTACTGGATCTGATACACCATCAAGTGAGGTAACGCCGCCTGAGATAAAAAACACAAGGTTACCGGTGCATCAGTATTTAATAGCAAAATCAGGGATTAGATTAATAGATAATATAAAATTAGACGAACTAAGCATGGATAAAATATACGAGTTCACTTTTATCTGTCTTCCGCTTCTAATAAAGGGTGCCACGGCATCTCCTGTATCGCCCGTTGCAATTATTTAATTCATATTGATGATATAATATCATGAAGTGCTTCATAGACATTGGAATTTCTCTCAACGATGGTTCCAGTTACTATAATGTCTGCGCCAGCATTTGCAAGGCTTTCTGCAGCTTCTCTTGTTCTTATGCCACCACCAACTATCACAGGTATCCTTATGTAATCCTTTATTCTTTTTACAACGCTCTCAGAAACGTAGGTTGGGCTTCCAGATCCAGATTCCAGATAAATAAGCTTCATTCCAAAGGTCTCAGCAGCTATAGCATATAAAAGCGCGGTATCGCAGTCATCCCTTTTTATTAGATTAGCTTCTCCAACACGGCCGACAGTCATGCCTGGTTCAAAAACCAGATAGGCCATTGAAATGGTTTCTATTGCAAGCTTTCTTAACAAAAGAGAGGTTTTAACCTGATGACCTATTATAAATTCTATGTTTCTTGAATTCATTAGGCTCATGTAATATATTGCATCGGCCTTACTACTTATCATCTCAGGCGACCCTGGAAATATTATTGTTTTCAATGATGTTTTTGCTTTTATTATTTCAACTGTTTTATCCATTAACTCAGAATTTATCCTTGTGGAACCACCTATCATTATAAAATCTGTACCTGCCCTCTCAGCCTCAATTGCTATTCTGGCCGATTCCTGCAAACTCTGTGATGCTGGGTCTATTAATGTCATATGCACCTTTTTTCTCTTTAATTTGTCGATAATATCACCATAGACGCTCAATTTATACCACCCACCAGAAATGATACCATGCCAACTATCATGGCAATCTTTGAAAACTGCTGGCTTTCAGATACATTTTTATACATAATAATCATTGATGCAATGAAAAGCATATCGTCTATTATAACGGCATAGACATAATATATAGTTAAAACCTTAAAATAATACGGTAAAATCGAGATTGAAACTGTTAAAATGACAAAGAATGATGCAAGGATCTTTGCATTTTTTATGCCATAAACCCTAGGGAACGTTCTCCTGTTTAAGTCACCGTTTACATCCTCTATGTCTTTCATAATTTCCCTTGAAACGTTTGAAAAGAACGCAAGCAAAAATAGAAGAATCATTTTAAAAACCGTTCCA
>JAKAYN010000166.1 GCA_021826785.1 Thermoplasmata archaeon
TCAAATCCTGGCAATATTGCAATCTCATCAGCCGATATTGGATCTATACCCTGGTACTGGAATAATGCTGTTAAATACTCCTTTAAATCCTCCCAGTGCTCATTTATGGCCTGGTTTATGTTTACCTCCTGTGCATAAAGATTGTTTTCTATTTTTGTTGGACCAGATCCAATATCAAGCTTAAGTGAATCAGACAAAGAATGTGCTGGATCAGTTGACATTACAAGGGTTTTTCTGCCCTTTGATATCATGGCTGCAGTTGCAGCAGCAACACTTGTTTTTCCAACACCGCCTTTTCCGGTGTACAATATAACCCTGGACATTTAAATCAGACCTGCCTCATCAATTCTTTCTATAACTATCATTGCAAGCTCCATTAAAAGGTCAAGATCCCTTGACCTGCCTATTCCTGATAGGTATGATACAGATTTATTTATATAATCCTTTGCAACTTTAAATGAGTGATCAAGAGCATTTGTTTCCATTATTATCTTTTTAAATTCATCCTTTAGATTTGAACCCTTGTAGTTTCCTGTTAATATATCATTTATTTTATCCTTATATTCATTATTTTTGAGTGCATATATAATCGGAAGGGTTATAACGTCATGTGAAAGATCGACCATTGCAGGTTTTCCCATGTCTTTTTCATTGCCTATTATATCCAAAATATCATCTGTTATTTGAAATGCCATGCCCATGTTGTATGCAAAGCCACTTAATTTGCTTGATATGTTATAATCTGCACCAGCTGCAGTTGTGGCACCAAGCGCACATGCCGCAAAAAACCTTGCAGTTTTATTCTCTATAATCTTTAGATATATATCTTCACTCATATTTAAATTACCTATGTTTTCTGCCTCAAGTATCTGGCCTTCAGCAAGATTGCTTGATGCATCTGCCATAATTTTTGATACCTCTTTACCGTACCTGGAGCCAAGCTCGTATGCCTTTGCAAATAAATAATCACCAACAACAATTGCATTGTTTATTCCATCCCTGTAACTCAATGTGTAACGCCCACGTCGCATGTCTGAGTGATCTATTATATCATCATGAATTAGGCTTGCGGTATGTATAAGCTCGTATCCGGTTGCAAGGTCTAAAATTTTTTCATAAGACTCTCCTGAGGCAATTTCAAAGGATAATATTGTTAACAACGGCCTGAATCTTTTACCACCGGCTTCAATGGTGTATTTTGCCATATCATAGAGATACTTTTCATCTGTTTGAATTGATTCCAAAAGCCTTTGATTTATCTCTGCTATCTTGCTTCTCATGCTGTACTGCCAATCATAAAAATCTTTCATGAATATACCCCAGGCAGAACTAATATGGAATTATTAAATTTAAGCTTTTAGCATGAAATTTATTTTTATAAAAAAATTGAAATTTATCTTGTTAAAACGATCTCTATTGAAGATACGTTAGATTCTCCCTTCTCACCCTGTAGGCTTTCTGTATCAAGCTTTATCTCATCGTATTTGGCATCCTGTATGAACTTGTGCCTTGTTATCTCAGCAATATCAACAGCCTTGCTTATGGCCTTGCCCCTGGCCTTGATCACAATACGGCTGGTTGAATTGTTGTTAAACTGGGTCACAATAGCAAGAACATAGTTCATAGTTGGTTTCTTTCCCACAAAGATCACATTCTCCTCTGCCATGGTAGTTCTCCTCTTAGACTAAATTAAATAGCAATATATAATTATATCGCTTTATTTTAAAATCTATTTTAATCTTATCAATGTATCGGTGTTTATCACGCCACTGATGTTTCTTATTGAATCAACCTCGCTGTTTAGCTCATCAAGGGATGTACATCTAAGCCTAACTGCTATATCAACACTTCCGGAGTATTCGTAAAGGTCATTGTACCTTGCCTTTAAAGTTTTTATGACATATCCTGCAGCTGAAGGATCAACCTTTATTAAAACAATTGCGTCAACACTCGATGTTGTTTCAATGGTAAACTTTGTTATTATTCCATCATTGACAAGCTTTTCTATCCTTTTTCTTATCGTTCCTTCTGATACATTTAATTCCCTGGCTATATCCATGTTACTTGTTCTTGAATTTTTTAAAAGAATATCTATTATCCTTAAATCTTTATTTTCTATAGTATAGTATACTACGAATAAATTTAAATTTATAGAATATATAAAAAATCATCTGTATAAATTCTTATTCTCGCTACTCTCAGGTTTTTTTATAAGATCTTTTGGAACCTTTAATAATCGCATTATGTTTGTTGCCTGTATCATATATATTGGAAGGCCTGTATTTACATCGTTTCCGTTCCTTGCTATTGCAATGATCTCCATCTTTATCTGCATGACAGTTCCGTCATCAAGCGTCACTGTTATCCATTTTGGTTCCTCCTCAAGCTTAAATCCCATTACACCATTTTCATCCATGATTAAAGTATAATAAGATTCTATAAAATGTTAATTGATAAAAAGCTTATATGTGATTTTTAATTATTTAAGGATGAAACTTAGCGATCATATATATTATATAGATAAAACAGTGTCGCATGTCTATGTTGTTATCTCAGAGAATATCGTTCAAATAGATGCCGGGATAAAAAACGATTTTAATAAAATAAAAGATTTTTATAAAACAATGAATCTAAGTCCTGAGTATGTTCTTATAACATCAGGCACATACGATCATACCGGGGCTTTAAAGGATATTTACGATGAATACTCACCTGAGATATATGTAAATAAAAAAGATATGGATCTTGTTACAAAAAGTGAAAATAAAAAGGGATTTTTATCATACATAGAGAGCAAGGGTACATCAATTGATACCGTAAAAGACGTTATTTCATATGAAAAATTTCATTTAAACGATTTCTCAATAATAGAGACACCAGGCTACACTGATGGAAGCGTTTCAATACTTTATAAGCCAGAAAAGGCTCTCTTTGTTGGCGATTCTGCCACATATGGCTTTAGAAATTTAAAGGTTGATAAAATGTTTGTAAAAAATGAGCAGGAGGCAGACTTATCATTAAAAA
>JAKAYN010000167.1 GCA_021826785.1 Thermoplasmata archaeon
CCCGCAGTCGTCGTCTTTCCATTTCCATATAAACCAACGAGCATTATGGTCTGTGGCTTTAGTTCTATTTTTGATTCCTCACCAAGTATTGCCAGGAGTTCCTCGTATATAATTTTTAATATAAAATCCTGCTCGCTCATGCCTGCAGGTGGTTTTTCATTCGCCGCACGCTCCTGAAGCTTGTTTGTCAGTGAAATAACCAGCTTAACATTGACATCTGCCTTTAATAGTGCACGCTGTATATCCTTTGAAACTTCTTTTATTGTTTCTTTATCGATGTAACTTGAACCTGAAATCTTTTTAAATACATCCTTTAATGATGATGATAAATTTTCAAGAACCATGGTTTAAATTATATAAATAAAGTATATAATATTTTCAATACTCACGCCACCTGTAACCGCAGGCAGCGCATGTATAAAACTTTGTCTCAGGTTCATCTGCAGATCTTGTCTGCTTTAAAAGGTAGTATGCGCCAACATGATGGCACTTCGGGCAAACGGCCTCGCTATCCAATGGTTCTGCATTCACCTCCTTTTCTATCATTATTATTTCCTTGTCAGAACTTTTATTAACAATCTTTGTGCCCTTCTCATCTCCCTTTGACATCTCGTAACCGCAGCTTCTGCATATATATTTTCCATTTGATGGAGTCATTAGGGAACCACATTTTGGACAAAACATAGGTTTTTAATATTCATAAAAGGTATTTAAATATTTATACATTAAAAAAGCTTAATAGAATATTATTCATTTATAATTATGGACATACCAGAAATTTTAAGGAGCTCAAAAAACATAGTTGTTATAGGCATATCAGATAAACCAGATAGACCAGGATACTATGTTCCAAAATATTTAAAGGATCATGGATATAATATTATACCTGTGAATCCAAATATAGAATACTGGGATGGCATAAAGGCATACAGGAGTATTGATGATGTAAATGACAAAATAGATGTAATAGACATATTTAGAAAACCAGAGGCCGTTCTAGAAATAGTAAGGTCATCGCTGAAAAAGAGCCCAAAGGTAATATGGATGCAGGAGGGCATAGTAAATAACGATGCAAAGGAGCTTGCAGAAAAAAACGGTATTACTGTTGTAATGGACAAATGTATGATGAAGGAGCACATGAACTTAAAATGAAAAATTTTTATCCAATTTTTTAATTTACCTATGATGCTGGGATAGCCTAGTCCGGTAAGGCGGTAGACCCGAAATCTACTGCTCTCTGTAGCTCGGGAGTTCAAATCTCCCTCCCAGCGCTTTAAAAATTAAATTTAATTAAATAACCTATAAAAATTATAAAAATAGATTATAATGATACCCTGCCTGGAACCTTTGGAAATGGGTTTGTATCCTCTATCTTTTCAAGGCCGCAGACATATCTTGTGAACCTTTCAATGCCTATACCAAAGCCAGTTGACATCTTTATGCCGTGCTTTGCAAGCTCAATGAACCATTTAAACTGTTCTTCTGTTTGACCCTTTTTGTGTATTCTTTCTATTATTCTTGAAAGCTCGTATTCCCTCTCACCACCGGATGATGCCTCCTGATATCCCTCAGGCCATATAAGATCCATATCTCTTAGTATACCTGGCTTATCATCGTACTCACGATCATAAAACTCCCTTGCCTCCAATGGTATATCTATTAGCCATACGGGCTCCTTTGATTCAAGTGAGATCTCACGCTCAAAATCCTTTCCGTACTTTTCCTCAGCCTCTTTATATGTGATCTTCCGGAAAGGCTTTTTGAAATCGGGTATTGATCTCTTAAAGAATTTAAGGTCCTCTGCGTCATTTTCCTTTATCTTTTTTATTGTGTATATAATAAGGTCCTCTGCAAGATCCATCATCTCTTCACGTGTTTTTTCAAGGGCTTCTATATCAACCTGTGTAAATTCATAAAGATGCCTTCCGGTCTTTGATTTTTCCTCCGTTTCCAATCTTATGTTTGGTGACATTATAAATATCTTTTTTAATGACTGTACTGCTATCTGCTTATGGAATATCATGCTCTTCGTTAGCCAGAGGTCACCACCATAGGCGCTGATCTTTGGATCATAAACTGGATGGTTTAATGGATCAGTTAAGGGTGATATTATTACAGGTGGTATTTCAATGTATCCGTTAGCCCTTAAAAAATCTGATACGTATCCACGTATATCGCTGCCAACCTTTATTGCACGTCTAACCTTTTCATCGCTGAGATGCTTAAGCGAGTACTCTATCTCACTCTGTACATATTCTTCAATATTCATTGACATAATATCATAAGTATTTTTGAATTAATAAACATTTTAATCAAAATAATAAACAAAAATAGTTTTATTTAAATACTTATTTGTCATTTTGTTTTGATGCTTGACAAGGTTGATAAAAAGGATATGGAGATAATATCATATTTAAAGAATTACGGGCGTGATAAGATATCAGATATTTCCAACAGTTTGCAGATACCAAGGGCAACAGTATTTGAAAGGATGGAGCGCCTCAAAAAAGAAGGTTTTATAAAAAAGTATACAGTTGATCTTGATTACGAAAAGCTTGGCTACTCTGTAATGGCATACATATTGATAGAATATGATTCAAAGGCAAAGGTTGATCAGAAAACACTCTGCAGAAACCTGGCCTCAATGGAAAATGTAATATCCGCATCGATAATAACCGGTGACTGGGATATAATAATATTAACGGTGCAGAGATCCATGAAGGAGCTTTCAGAATTTGTACTGGAAAAGCTAAGGACCATGGATGGGGTTCAGAGGTCACAGACGATACCAATATTTGAAAGGGTTCTTTAACCGTAATATTCATAATCTAATATTCAATTCAGAATTAAATGCTGGGATAGCCTAGCCTGGTAGGGCGCAGGTCTGGAAAACCTGTGCTGAAATAGCTCGGGAGTTCAAATCTCCCTCCCAGCGCTTTATGATTTTATGTATCTATCTATGTAATGCATTTCAAGCTCAGTATGAAGATCATTTTTGAA
>JAKAYN010000168.1 GCA_021826785.1 Thermoplasmata archaeon
AGTTATTGTGCCTGTTTTATCGAGTATTATTGTATCTATGTCACCGGCATTTTCAACTGCCTTGCCACTCTTTGATATAATATTGTACCTTGATACTTTGTTTACTGCAGCGATGCCTATTGCCGGCAAAAGGCCACCGATGGTTGTTGGTATTAATGCTATTAACAGCACTATTAATATATCTATATTCGGCTTTATATCTGAATACTTTGATAGTGAGAATATTGATGCTGTAACAATCAAAAATATTAATGTTACACCGGATAAAAATATGCTTAAGGCTATTTCGTTTGGTGTTCTCTCCCTTACGGCGTTTTTAACAATGTTTATCATGCTGTCTATAAATGATTCGCCTGGATTTGCGGTTATTCTAACTGTAATTTCATCGGTAACAAGCTTCGTTGTTCCTGTAACACTGTCACCGACAAGCTTAAGCACAGGCCTTGACTCTCCTGTAATGTTTGACTCGTTAACATAGCCTGAGCCCTTGATTCCCTCACCATCTCCTGGAATTATCTCATCCTTTTTAACAAGGACTATATCCCCCTTTTTAAGCTGATTTGAATCAACAAGCGTTTCATTGTTGTTATTTATCAGCCTTGCCTTCGTCGTTATGCGCATTCTTTCAAGCGAATCCGTTATGGCCCTGCTCTGACTCTCAGACAGTGATGTGCTGATGTTTGAGAAGAATATCGTTAAAAATAGGAGAACTGTAACTGAAATATAGAAATCATCGTATAATTTTGATGATGGTGCCAGAAAGAATCCTGGATCTATGGCAACAAAGAACGATATAACCATTGATATCTCCGTTATTAACATCACAGGATTCCTTGCCAGATATCTTGGATCGAATTCAGCAAATGCATTTTTAAATATTTTATAATCCATAAGATCACCTTAAATACCAAAGGCCTTCGCCCATGAGTAGAGCGGTCCAAGAGCAAAGACCGGCAGGTAAGATAGCAAGCCTATCATTATTATAACGGCAAACAGCATGAACCCAAATGCTGGCGAGCCAATATCTATTGTTGCTCTTGTGTATTCTGACTTTGGCTTTTTAAATGCAAACTGCTGTGCAAGCAATAATTGTATACCAAGTATAAGATACCTGCCGAGTAACATTATAAAACCATCTAGATAATTAAAGTATTTTGAATTTGTTAGAAAGCCACCTGCCTCGGAACCATTGTTCGATGCAGCAGATACAAACTCATAAAGCAGGTTCGTTATGTTGCTTGCATGCCCGTTTAAAAATGTTTCCATGACGCCTGGTATTAAAAGGGTGATTCCAAGCGGTATTAAAACTATTAACGGATGAGATAAAAGGGCAATTGTTGAATACTTCATTTCTTTTGAGCCTATCCTTATGCTCATTATCTCAGGCAGTTTTCCAACCATTAACGAGGATATAAAAACAGTAAATATTACATATGTGAATATATTTATAACACCGGTGCCAACACCACCAAGCGGATCATTTAATACAAGGTTTATCAAAAGGCCCAATATACCGATAGGTGTGTATGATATTATTGCCCCTGATGTGGCACCTGTTGATGTAAAAACAGCGACAACCTGAAACATTGTTGTTGGTGCAAGGCCAAGATAAACCTCCTTACCTATCATGTTTCCTGAATAGTTTCCAAGGGCAGATAAAGATGGTATACCTATAAACTCTGATAAATAAGTCATAAGTGATGTTATTGTGAATATTGTAAAAAGCACATATACAAGCATGTTGGCAAATTTTTTTATAAAAACACGGCCAAGTGCCATTATTGATCCTGTTGGTATAATTATCATTAATATATAGCTAACAATGTTTGTGAACCAGTTTGGGTTTCCAAGAGGGTACGCTGCATTTGCACCATAGATGCCACCACCGTTTGTTCCGACGTATTTTATCGCAATGAAAGTAGCTATAGGCCCAAGAGGTAATTTTTCAGGGCTTGATGAGAATAATGGATAAACATCTATGTACGCCTTTAAAGTTTGTGGTACGCCTGCAAGTATAAATATAATTGCTGCAAGTATAGATAAAGGAAATATTAAATAAAATAGTGAAACAAGAAAATCATGGTAAAAATTACCTATGAAGCCATCATCATTCCTTATGCCGCGTACAAATGCCATTGATGCAGCAAAACCTGTCGCAGCGGATAAAAACATTAAACCCATTATTGAAAACGTCCATGAGAACATGCTTAGATCAAAGGGATTTGAAAAGTGCTCAAGATTTGTATTTGTTAAAAAGCTTACAACGGTATTAAATGTAAGTGATAAACCCATCCTGTTGTTATCATAAAATGGAAAAAACCTCTGAAAATAAATCGTAATGAATGCTATTATTCCTGCAGCAGCATTAAAAATTAAAAGGTTAATAAAATACTCCCTGAACTTCATCTTTTTGTTTTTATTTTCTCCTAGTACTTTCTCAAAAAAGTTTACGATTCTTCCAGACACTGGATAAAGCCAGGTATTCTCCTCATCGTCCCTGTATATTTTTGATATGTAATTCGATATTAAATAACCAAAAAGAAGTGCCACGAAGATATATATAAAAACAATAATTACGCCTGATACACCTCTGTTGCTGTCAATAATTTGATATATACTCTCAGCGGTCATAGTTTCTCAGCCTCCAGAATGGAGACTATAAGATAAATCGATACACCAAGCAGTATCAAACCTACTATTATATATGATAATGGCATATCAACCCTTATACATGATTTGAATGGTATATTTATAAATAATTGTATATTAACTTTTAATAAATATATTTTTATTTTAATATAAAATTTTATTAACATAAAGCTTTTAAATGTGTAGTATTTATCACGACTTTTGGTGGAAAAATAGCTATATTTTTATAAAATTATCATAATATAAATATTTATTTAAAATTGGTATATTTGTATAAAATTGAGCAAAGCG
>JAKAYN010000169.1 GCA_021826785.1 Thermoplasmata archaeon
AATAGACACATGGTTTGATTCTGGCAGTGCTAGCTACGCTGCCATGCATTACCCATTCTCCAGCGATTTCACGGATAGCCATTTCCCGGTAGATTTTATAACCGAGGCAATAGATCAAACCAGAGGATGGTTCTATACTCTGCATGTTGTTGCATCACTTTTATTCAATGAGAATGCATATAAAAACGTTGTTTCCATAAGCCATATACTGGATGAAAACGGCCAGAAGATGAGCAAAAGCAAGGGGAATTTCATAGCCGCAATAGACTTTTTAAATGACTATGGTGCAGATGCAGCGAGAATGTTCTTTTTCACAGGTGCACCATGGAATTCAAAATCTGTAAATAAAAAATTAATAGGTGAGATAACAAGAAAGAATCTATCAACATTGTTAAATGTATATTCGTTCTTTGCATCAAATGCAAACCTTGATGAATATAGATTCACTGAACTGGAAGAACCTGAGAACCTCATGGATCGTTGGATGCTTTCTAGGCTTAATACAACAATAAAGTCGGTAAGGGAAAACATGGACAATTACAATATACACACTGCATTAAGATACATAGAGGATTTAATATCGGAGTTATCAAACGTCTATTTAAGATTATCAAGAAAGCGCTTCTGGGAAGGAAACCTTGACAGGGCAAAAGAGAGGGCATACAGCACACTTTACTTTACACTTAGAGAGACAATAAAAATGATGGCACCAATAACGCCTTTCTTCTCAGAGTATCTTTATCAAAAATTATCACCGAGCATGCCGAGCGTTCATATGGAAGGTTATCCAGAAGTTAATGAAAGATTCATAGATAAGGATCTTGAAAATGAGATGGATCATGCAATAGAGATCATGGAATTATCAAGAAGGACCCGCCAGGGGCTAAACATAAAGGGAAGACAGCCTGTAAAAGAAGTACTAATATATTCTGATATAAAACTCAGAAATGATATAATAGATATAATATCGCCTGAGCTAAATGCAGAGTCAATAAGGTTCATAAAAAGCGAAGAGATGCCGCTTAAGATAACTGTCAGGTCAGATATCTCAAAGGTTGCAAAGCTATTAAAGGGTAGGATAAATGATTTTAATGTATACCTTGAAAAGAACAATGATCTTGTTTACAGAGAATTAAAATCAAAGAAAAAAATAAACTTTGATGGCATATATTTAACGGATGACATGTTTATAATGGAAGAGAAGGTCAATGACAAATATGGATTCAACAAGGATGAAAAATCAGGAATATACGTATTTATAAACAAGGAGATAGATAAGGATCTTTTACTTGAGGGCTACGCACGGGAGATAATCAGAAGAATACAAGTAATGAGAAAAGACATGAATCTGGAATACTCTGAAGCAATAAAAACATACATATACTCTGATAATGAAATAAAAAACGCTGTTGAAAAATATATTGAAAGGATAAAAAACGAAACATTAAGCACTGACGTTGAATTTAAAAACGTTGAGAACGCAAAGGCATGGAACATAGATGATAAAACAGTTTATATTAAAATTGTTAAATAATTATATTTTTTCAAGCGTTACAAAGTGTCTTGTTAATGATCTGTGCTGGTATACAGGCACACTGTATATTAATTTAAAGTATTTTTTCGAATATTTTAACCTTGAAAGATCATTTATGGCAACTGCACATTTGCCATGATCAATTAAAAATTTATGAAATTTTTCAAAAGATGTTTTGTATAAATCTTCTATATCACCGGTAACTGAGGAGCTCCTGCCATATGGCATGTCCGTTGCAATTCCATTTACCTTTTCATCTATTTCCAGGTCATGTATATCATCGTTATATATCTTGTAATCGTATATATTATAGTACTTAAGATTCATCTTTGTGCCGGTAACCATGGATAAAAGATAGTCATTGCCAATAATTCTTCTGCCTGTAAGTGCTGCCTCTATTAGTATGCCACCGGTGCCACAGAATGGGTCAAGTATTATTTCGTTCTCCCTTGTGAATGTCATATTAACAAGGTATCTTGCATACTTTGGATGCATTGAAACCGGCGAAAAAAATGGCCTTAATGGTGCCCTCCTTAGCTCAAATTCCTTTGTGTTCCTTGAATATAGAAGCCTGCAAAGGTACCATTTATCGAGTTTCACAGCCCTGTAAACAGCATCAGGATTATTAAATGAAACCTTTGAATTGCCCTTTATTATTTTTCCTATTGTTCTTTCAAGTGATTCAACAGAATTCTTATCAATATTTATAACCCTTACATAGAAGCTTTTTTCATTTATTTCAGGAAAATTATCATAACTATTTGATTCAAAAATAATCTCTGAGATATAATTAACGAAGCCAGAATATTTTAATTTCTCAAAATTGCCAGAGATTATGAAAAAGCCATTTGTGGAAAAATCTATGTTAAAATCAGAAAATGTTTTTGATATTGCATTTATTTCCGTATATATTAAATCGTAGTTTTCCTTTGATGTTTCAATTAAATACCTATTTCCCGACATTTAAACGCTTTTCTTCCTGTTCAAGGTCCTTTATCAATGATTCATATATCTTGTCTATCCGCCTTATTGATTTCTTTATTGCTGACTGTGGTTTCCCGGATTTTACCTTAACATATATCTGCGGATTATCAAGGTTTGGATGCTTTATATAATAATGAATCTCATCAACGGAATCATCATGTGATATTTCTTCAACGAGTGGTCTTAACAGTGTATTATCGTAATTTACTATTTCAACTGTTATTGAGTTTTTATCCTTTGAGATGATATTAAAATGAGAATCTTCCATGGCAAGTTATTATATTCCTATATATATGCTTTATCAGCAACAGCCAACAGCATTGAGAAGTAGTCCATTACGTAATAATAGATAAAATTAAGCCTGTACCTGGTTTTTATAATGCCATAGAGTATTAACATGTTCCAGTAGCTATCA
>JAKAYN010000170.1 GCA_021826785.1 Thermoplasmata archaeon
ATATTTTAAAAGATCATCACGGCTTCCTATGGCAAGGTAATGGTTATTATTACATTTCCATATCGGCAATGGCGTTCCCCAGTAACGGTCACGACTCAGGGCCCAGTCCTTTGCCTCCTCAAGGAAGTTGCCAAAACGGCCATTCTTTAAATAATCCGGAACCCAGTTTATCTTTTCATTGTTTTCCATTAGTTTACTTCTTATTAATGACACTTTTATAAACCATGTGTCAAGAGGGTAGTAAAGTAATCTGGTTCCGCACCTATAGCAGAAAGGATAATCATGCTTCATGGTTTCTGCCTTAAATAGGAGCTCATTCTCCTTAAGATAGCTTATTATGGATTTGTTTGCATCTGTTACGAACATGCCATTCCATGGTACATCATCGGTAAATTTACCCTCCTGGTCAACCGGATTAAGCATATCAACCGAAAAACGCTTTCCTATCTCAAAGTCATCTGCGCCGAATGCCGGTGCTGCATGAACTATGCCGGTACCATCCTCGGCAGTTACAAAGGATGCGGCGACAACCCTAAAGGCCCTTTCAGGCTTCTTTAGAAACGGCATTAATTGTTCGTACTCAATGCCCTCAAGCTCGCTGCCCTTAAAGGTTTTTATTACTTTATAATCCTTAAACAGCGATTTAACCTTTGATGATAATAAATAATACTCAGAACCATCGCTCTCTATTAATGAATACTCCATTTCTGGATTAACCACCAGGAACTCATTTGATGGCAACGTCCATGGTGTCGTCGTCCATGCTATAAAATACCTGTTCTTTCTTCCCTTTTCTGAAAATTTAACAAAGACCGACGGATCATCAACGTTTTTATAACCCTGCGCAACCTCATGTGAACTTAAGGAAGTACCGCATCTCGGGCAATAAGGCACTATTTTATAATCCTTTACCAATAAGCCCTCGTCATACAATTTTTTTAAGGCCCACCATTCACTCTCCATGTAATCATTTTTCAATGTTATGTATGAATTCTCCTTGTCAACCCAGAAGCCAACAAGATCATCAACTATGTTCCATTCATCTATGTACCTAAAAACACTGTCCTTACAGTACTGATTAAATTTTTCTATGCCAAAGTTTTCTATGTCCTTTTTATTTTTAAACCCAAAGTGCTTTTCAGCTTCGAGCTCCACTGGAAGACCATGACAGTCCCAGCCGCCGGTCCTTCTTAATATATCGTGGCCGGTCATATATTTATATCTCATAACCGTGTCCTTAACAGCCCTGGTCATAAGATGACCGACATGCGGCCTGCCATTTGCGGTTGGTGGCCCCTCAAGGAAGGCAAATGGTTTTAGATTTCGATGGCTTTTTATTATGCTTTCGTCTATATGGTTTTCCTTCCAGTAATTTAAAATTTCATTATTAATATCAATCATTGACTTGTTTACATTTATATTTTCATAAAGTGTAGCTTTCATTTTATAGTTCAATTATAAAAAGTATATATTATTTTTTATACCATTAAAATGTGCATTTTAAATAGCTTTAAATGCAAAATAAGAAACTAAAAATTTTATATAATTCATGAAATTATATAATAAATATTACTTTAAAAGAGAGTGAGTTTTTAATTAATTTATATTTATTACTGTTCTAATATTTCTATTTTAGGCAAAATATTTTTATATCGTAATAACCTTTATAAGATACATGATACATATCCATAAATTAAATAAGGTATTTTCATTATCTATAATTGCATTTGTATTGATATTATCCATATTTTTACCATTAATGATAAATAATACAGGCAATATTACAAATAATACCATATCAAATGATAGTTTTATAAACAATGCATTTATAGTGCATAAATCAAATAATAGCAGTGAAAGCAAATATTATTTAATTAAAAATGATTATTATATAGATATAGCATCTTCCAATAATAAAGATTTTTACCTTAATGTAAGCGGTAACAATTGCTCATTTCATATTTATACAGATAACTGGGAGTTTCATGGTTTTTATATAAAAAATTCCGGATTCTATTATTTTAATACATCAGGTTCCGGCAAATGGATATTATCGTTATCTGCACAGGATCCTGGATACATATACAGCTATAATGTTACTGCACCAACAAGTTTTGTTATAGTTCCGGCAATTATAAATCCGAATAGAATAGAGATAGAGGTAAATAAAGATTATAAAATGACTTTATATAATTCCATACTTAATCCCGTAAAATCGTCTGTTGACGGAAAAATATACTATAATATTACCGGCAAACAATATAACGGGGTTGACTTCGTTGTATTGTCTGTCAATAATAACACATCAATATGCATATTATGGAATACATTCAAGGTTAGCCATAAACTTAATATTAAATATGAGTCGATTGAAATAGGTATAGTAATTATTGCGGTGATATCAGTATCTATTTACATATTTTTTAAAAACAATCATAAAAAAAGGAATTAATGTATTAACAGTAAAAAATCTGAATTTAATATAAAAAATTTTTATTAAATAAACACTTTAAACTAACTAATAAAAAACATTATTAATTTGTAAATTCTTTTTATAAGATTTAGAATACTGGTAATCTATGTTTATCCTATTCTATCTCCAGGCGAACCGCCATCTGGTGTTAATAATTTAACGCCATCCTTGGTAATGGCACCAAGTACAAGAACCTCTGACATAAAGTTTGCAATCTGCTTTGGTGGAAAGTTAACAACCGCTATTATCTTTCTTCCTATTAAATCCTCCTTTTTATAATTTGTAATCTGGGCCGATGAATTTTTATAGCCTATCTCATCACCAAAGTATATTTTTAATTTATATGCTGGCTTTATTGCCTCCTTAAAGTCCATAACCTCTTTTATAACGCCAACACGCATGTCTATTTTTGAAAAATCATTGTAGGTTATCATTATTATTATAACTATAAAATA
>JAKAYN010000171.1 GCA_021826785.1 Thermoplasmata archaeon
GATAGGTTTCCATACAAAAGGAGTGTTTTTGAGAGGCTTTGTGATACTTATAATCTAAAAATGCTTGAATTCAAAGATGATAATGATATATCAATAATTATCAGAAAGATTTAAAGAAAATCAGCATCAATAAAATCATCAGGATTAAAATTCTTTAATATGCCGTTTTCCTTTAATATCTTACCGTTTACAATTACATAAAGAACGTTTGATGGATTCCCTGAGAATACAATATTTTTTACAAGGTCATTTCCAGGTATCATGTTAACTGATCTTTTATCGATAATAATTAAATCTGCCATGTATCCAGGCGCTATTCTTCCACCTTGTAGATTTAATGCCTTATAGCCGTTTATTGTTGCCATATTGAATACATCCATTGATTTTACAATTGATGGGTTCCAACGCTCGTTGTTTATTGATAGCAATGAGAACTTCATCTCCTGGAACATATCAAGTGAGTTGTTACTTCCTGAGCTGTCGGTTCCAAGTGATACATTTATGTTGTTTTCGAGCATTTCTGGTACAGGTGCATTGCCACCGGATGCAAGCTTTGCATTGCTTATGGAGTTCCATGAGACCTTTACATTGTTTCTTGCAAGCATCTTTATTTCATTTAAGGTTATCCAGACGCAGTGTGCCGCTATTAATTTATCAGAAAGAAAACCGATTTTATTCAAATGCTCGACGGGCCTTTCATTGTAACGTTTTACGGTATCATAGACCTCCTTTCTAGTCTCAGAAAGGTGGGTGTGCATCATAACATCATATTTCCTTGATATGTCCATGGCACGCATGTATGTCTCATCTGAGGAAACATATATTCCCTGAATGCCTATCATTGGTACAACGTTATCAGGATGATCGATATTTATGAAATGTTCCGCATTTTTTATTGGGCTGTTTCTTTGCGTTGTGTACTCGTCATCGAGAACGGCCCATGCAAGGTAGGCCCTTATACCTGTTTTTTCAGCGGCCCTCTGTATTATGTCTTCAGAATAGTATAAATCTATGAAAGACGTTATACCAGAATTTATCATCTCGTACATGCCAAGTAAGGCTGAATTGTATATTCCATTATCAGTTCTTGATGCGTCCAGTCTACCTGATTTATCGAGAAAATCATCAAGTGCAACATCGTCAAGAAGTCCTTTAAATCCGGTCATTGCAACATGTGCATGCGTATTCACAAAGCCAGGGATTAATACATTATTTTTTGCGTCTATAATCTCATCGGCAGCCTCGTTTATAATACCAATGCTTTTTATTATATTATTCTCAATAAGCACATCTGATTTATTAAATCCGGAATCACCTAAAATCATTGCATTTTTAATTAAAATTGACATTGTTTTGTATCTTTTTTAATTATTAATTTTTTATCTTACCTTGACACCGGCACCGTGATTTAAGTCGATCATTGCCCTATAAGATATTAATGCTGTGCCAACACCCCTTATTTCGCTGTCATGTACAAGTATAACCTCATCACCAGGTTTTATATCATCGGTGGCGTTCGTGATGCCGGCATTAAAAACGTATGATGTTGGTCTAAAATCATCTATGTAAACGATATTTTTACCGGCATCGAGGAATATATCGGCGCCATTCCTGTTAAGAGTGAACTTTCCAAGTTTTTCGTTGAAAACAAAAAGGGCCTTGCCATTTTTTGTTACCATGTCCATGTTATAGCTCCTTACAATCTTTATATTGTCAAGGTATTTAACTATCCATGGGCCAAATTGATATGCCAGCATGCTCTTATAATCGAAAAGATGATCCCTTTTCGGTGAATTTAATGTTAAATCATGGAGCAATGATTCAAGCTCTGATAATTTCTCCTCTGATAGTATATTTCCCTCTATTGAGATGAATTTTCCAGATTCGTTGATAAAGTCAAGGTCATTATCTATGTATGCAACTATATTTTTGTATTTATTTCTTGATAGATATGACTTTAAAAGATCGTTTATCATCTTCTTTTCATCTTCGTACCAAAGGCCTATAACAGGTATATCATAGAAGCCTGCAGGGTACATTGATTCAAGCTCGCGTGGAACCAGACCAACGGGTGATGTAACTATAACCTCATGTATAAATTTTCTGTACCTTTCTATCTTGCCAAGTATCTTTTTATGGCTCTTAGATTTTGAGTATGGCTTCTTTGCAGAACATGGTAGTATAAGAAGGGTATCAACATCAGGCTTTAAGTAATCATTTTTTATATAATTCCTGTAGGCCATTATATCAGGTCTGTTTAATGATTCTATTGTATTGGCCTTTATATATGATGTGTACCTTGGGAAAAACCTTGAATAATCATAAAAGTAATCGTTGTCCAAAATCCTTAGAATCTCGAGGGCCTTGCTTGAATACTGAAACTTTTCAACGAACTCCCTGAGTGTTCCTGTTCTTATTGCAGATCTTATATTTGATATAATATCCATGCTAAAACTTAGATTTTCTTCCAGGTTATTATCATAGGATTTTGTCTTTCCCATTAATGTGTATTTTATTCCATTTAGGCTCTCCTCCTTTATATAGATATCATCGAAGATATCTGCACCTGCATAGACAAGAACTGGCATTATATAGGGATCTCCAACACCAGGCAGATATATAAACTTTGAAAAACCATATTTTTTCCTTAATTCGATAATGGCCTTTATTATCAGCCTTGGCCTCTGTATTAGCTCAACGGCATTGTAAACCATTACTATATCATTTGATTCAATATAATACGATGATGACATAAAATATGGATACATTATTTTTAAATCAAAATCATTGCCAAGAATCTTTATTTTACTGTTTTTATTAAACTGATCCTGATCGTCTGTATTTATTATAATTGGTAATTCGTAATCCCTGTAATATATATTTATGGCATTGCCAAAGGTGAATACGCTGTCCTTTAGA
>JAKAYN010000172.1 GCA_021826785.1 Thermoplasmata archaeon
TCCGATCTATTTAAGAAACAGGGAATTTGAAAAACTGCAGTACGTTCCACTTGGTTATTACACGTACAAAAAGGCCGGGGAAATAATAAGCAGGATAACAAACGATGGAGAGGCGATGAGTGATTTTCTCACATTCCAGCTGCCACAGGTGCTTTCTGGGATAATCGGCATATTATTCTCGATGGGAATAATGCTATATCTCGATTTTAATCTTGCCTTATATTCATTTATAGTTATACCACTCTTGCTTATTACCGTTTTTTCAATAAGTGGTAAAATAAAAAGATATTACAATGAAACTAGAATAAAAATAGCCGCGCTGACTGGCTTTGCAAGCGAGGCTGTGAATGGCATTGCGCCTGTGAAAGAATTTGGCAATGAGGGGATTTTTGAGGATCAATTTTCAATAAAAAACAATGAGAATTATAATGCCAATATAAGGGCAAGCAGGCTTGGATCGACATTTTCATCAATTGTCGATATCATACAGGCCGTTGGAATAATCATAGTTATAATTGTTGGTGCAAGGCAGGTTATAAGCCATGTCATAGAGATAGGCCTTCTTGTATCATTTATAGTTTACGTGCAATCATTTTTCAATCCACTTGCACAGCTATCACAATTTTATAATTCATATCAATCCTCAAAGGTTGCAATAAGAAGGATATATTCAATTATAGACGAAAATATAGAGGAAAATAACTATAAATATAGAGTTAATAATTTTAACGATGAGATTACATTTAATAATGTTTCATTTTCGTATGGAAAAAAACAGGCACTTAAAAACATCAGCTTTTCATTAAAAAAGGGTCAAAAGCTTGCAATAATAGGAAAGACTGGCGCAGGCAAATCAACACTTGTTAATCTCCTTTTAAGATTTTATAAACCTGAAACTGGCGAGATAAAAATGGATGGAAAAAACGTAAATGATCTTGATCTGTACAGTTACAGGTCACTTTTTGGCATTATTTTACAGGAACCATTGCTTTTCAATGGATCAATAATAGATAATATAAGGTTCAATGGAGATTACAGTGATGATGAGATCATAAAATTAATAAAGAGATTTAACCTTGAAAAGATCTTTGAGAATAAGGACCTATATGAAATTATAGGCGATAATGGACGGGGTCTTTCACAGGGTCAGAGACAGACTGTATCAATACTCCGTGCACTGATAAGGGATCCCGAAATCATAATAATGGATGAGGCAACGTCACAGCTTGATCCAGAAACAGAGGAAATAATACAGAATGCAATAAAATCGATAAACAAAACTTTTATTGTAATAGCACACCATCTTTCAACAATACTTGATGCGGATAATGCAATACTCCTTGATAACGGTGAGATAAAGAGCTCGGGTAAGCCATATTACGTATTAAAAATTAATGGTCTTCTTTATTGATGTGATCTGGTGATGGTATCTTAACATTTTTACCCTTTACATTATCGATGTTGTACCTTTTATTTAACTCATCGATTTTTTCAAGAAAGGCCCTTTCAAGATCAAAGTTAAGATGATCTGCCATCGAAAGGCATGCAAAGAGAATATCCGCTGTTTCATTCATGATCATCCTCATGGTTTTACTATCATTGAAAATTTCATCATCATGATTTCTATCCCAGAGGAAAAGTTCGAGCAGCTCATTTGATTCCACGGATGCGCTCATTGCTATGTCCCTTGCAGTCTGAAATTTTCTCCAGTCCCTGTCATCTATAAATTTTGACACAATAAACTGCAGATCCTTTAAATCCATAGATTAGTTAATAAGACGATATATTTATAGTATTGTACTAACAATTAACAATAAAACCTCTAGGTTTACAGAAAAGAAAAATATAAAAGAGTTCAATCACATTCTTTTTTAACAATAAAAATTTATTTAATATACCTTAATTTTTAATATTCATTACTTTATTTAATGTGTATGATCTGTCTATACTTTTTATTGTTAGCGCCGTACCTATAACGGACATTAGACATAGTATATTTATGGATGGCATTATCTGTACAACAAGACTGACAATTACAGATATAACACCACCAACAAGGGCACCTAGATTATAGGAAATGCCTGAAACAAAGCTTTTAGCCTGTGGTGCGACCCTTTCCATGATTATCAATGGTATAATTGTTAATATGCCAACTGCAAATGAGAAAATAAATATTCCAGGCAATGAATATAAATGCATAATTTTAAATGCGGGAACAGCAAAAAATGAAGATATTAAGGCACCACTGGCACCTGCAATTACAAGAAGCTTTTTGCTAACA
The DNA here is from genome assembly GCA_021826785.1 of Thermoplasmata archaeon. Taxonomy (GTDB): domain Archaea; phylum Thermoplasmatota; class Thermoplasmata; order Thermoplasmatales; family Thermoplasmataceae; genus Picrophilus. Next base: position 2,282 of record JAKAYN010000172.1, read on the forward strand.
ATGTCTGAAAGCCTGCCAAATGTAATAAATGCAATTGAAACAATGATGTTTGATATTATTATCACAATGCCTATTATTGCACCCGAAACACCAAGCTCGGGTGCAATTGTCGGATAAAATGAAAATATTGAAAAGTATGCACCAAAAAGACCAGACATCATTATTGATGATTTTAGTATAGCGATTTTATATGTACCTAAATTTATATTGAGTTTTTTATATTCTTTTAAATTTTCCCTTGGTATCTTTAAAAATGCATAAGGTGCCACTGCTATTGGTATAATGCCTGTTAAAATAAAAAGTCTCCAGTCGTAGCTAATATTCGATAGAAATATTATGTATGATACACCGGTCAATGCGTATCCAAGACCATAACCGCTCTGAACAAAACCAACTATGGCACCGCTTACGTTTCTCGGGGCATAGTTATAGCTAAGTACTGTACCTGTTGTCCATTCACCACCCATGAATATACCCTGCACAGCCCTAAACGCAAAAAGCATTGGGACATTCATTGAAAAGGCCATACCGGCAGATGCCAAGCTATATCCAAGAGTGCCAATAATCATGCCATTCCTGTTTCCAATGATGTTTACATACCTGCCAAAGAGCAGGCCACCGAAAAATCTGCCTA